>DASTIQ010000216.1 GCA_035717485.1 Thermoanaerobaculia bacterium
CGGGGAGGCGCCGCCTGCCCGCTCTGCTCCGCCGCTTCCCGGACGATCCGCTCGAGCCGCGCCCGCCCGGACGCCGCTCCTTCCACGCGCTCGCGCTGCGCGCGGTCGCTCGCCACGATCGTCACGGCGCCCGCGCCGAGCTCCGTCGCCTTCTCGACGAGCCAGGAAAGCCGGGGAAGGCGGATCGCGGAGACGTAGAGCTCGATACCGGCGCGGGGCGGGGCTGCCGCGACTCGTCCGACCCGGACCTCCAGCGCGTCCCGCGAGATCCGCGCGATCGTCCCCTCCGCCTCGTTTCCCGCTCCGTCGGCGAGCCGCACGGCGCCGCCGGCCGCGAGGCGCCGGGCGCGCGCGTGCCGCCGCGCCCGCGCGTCGAGGGCGACGGTCGCGCCGGGCTCGAGGAGGCCGGCGACCGTGAAGAACGGGGGCGCCTTCGGCATGGCCGATTATCGCCGAGCGGGGGCGCCCCGGCGCGGAAGCCCGGGGTGTTCACGCTACAATTCCCGGATCGAATGCGCGAGGAGACGAAGAACTTCGGGGGGACGATCCTCTTCGTCTTCTACTGCGCGGGTGTGGGCATGTACCTGCTCCTGAGGCCGTGGGCCCCGGACACCGGTCCCGCCTCGCCGTACCTGCGCGGATTCATCTCCGGGCTCGGGCTCGTCCACCTGGTGGTGGGCGCCAACGACTTCCGCCTGCTCCTGCGGCGGATCACGGAAGGCTCGTGAAAACCCTCTGCGTGACCGGCCGGTCCACCGCTTCCGACGCCGATTACGAGCGCCTCCTCGGCGGATTCCGCGAGTCCGCCCCGGACTATTTCGAGGTGCGCGACAAGGGAGCGGCGGACCGCCGCGTGCTCGAGCTCCTCCGGACGGCCGTCGGCGCGCTCGGGGCCGGACGCGTGCTCGCCAACGGACGTTTCGATCTGGCGATCGCCGCGGGGGCCGCGGGCGTCGTCCTGCCGGAGGACGGCCTTCCGGTCGCGCCGGTGAGGCGCGAAACGCCGCGCGGGTTTCGCGTCGGCAAGTCGGCGCATTCGCCGGAGGACGCGCTCCGGGCCGCCCATGACGGCGCCGACCTCGTGCTCCTCGGACCGATCTTCGACACGCCGTCGAAGCGACGATACGGCGCTCCTCTGTCGCCCGCCGCCGTCGAGGCCGTCGGCGATTCGTGGCCGGCCTCGGCAGAGCTCTTCGTGATCGGAGGCGTGGACGTCGATCGTCTCGCCGACCTCGCGCCGATCCGCGGCCGAATCGCCGGCTTCGCGGCGATTCGCGCGTTCGAGGAGGCGGACGATCCCGGCGCGGTCGTCCGCGAAGCGAGGCTTCGATGACGAACGGCGCGCGCGCTCCCCTCGTCGTCCGCCGCATCATCGGACCGCTCCTCCTCACGATCGTCGTCGCCGGCGCGGTCCTCCTGATCCGCGACCTCCGGATGTCGCCTCTCCGCGACGCGACCCACGACTGGGGGACGTTCGCGATCGGCCTCGCGCTCCTCCTCCTCGCCACCCGCCTCGCCAACTACCTGTTCTTCGACGTCGTCTTCCGGCTGCGCCGGAGGACCGAGGCGCCGCTGCTGCTGCGCGAGATGGTCGCGATCCTCGTCTTCTCGATCGGGTTCGCTCTCCTCCTGCGCGGTCTGCTCTCGGTCCACCTCACGGCGGTGCTCGCGACCTCGGCCCTGATCACCGCGGTCATCGGCCTCGCGCTCCAGGACACGCTCGGGAACCTCTTCGCCGGCATGGCCCTGCACCTCGAGAAGTCGCTCCAGGTCGGCGACATGGTGCGCGTCGGGGAGGCCGTCGGGTTCGTCGAAATGCTCTCCTGGCGCGCGATCCGGGTCCGGACGCTCCTCGACACGATCATCCTGCTTCCCAACAGCGCCGCCGCCCGCGACCGGCTCGAGGTCTTCCCGCGTTCCTCCCCGGCGCCGATCGCCCACGCGATCCGGATCGGGCTGGACTACCAGACCTCCCCGACGAAGGCGATGGCGACGATCCGGTCGACCGCGATCGGCGTCCCCGGCGTCGCCGCCGTTCCGCCGCCGCGGGTCTACATCGTCAACTTCGCCGACTTCTCGATCGTCTACGAGCTCCGCGTCTGGCTCGAGGACTACTCCATGTTCCTCCCGGTCGAGACCGCGATCCGCGAGCGGCTGTGGTTCGCGATCAAGCGGGAAGGGATCACGATCCCGTACCCGGTCTCCGTCCGGTATCAGTACCAGCGTCCCTGGGAGGAAGTCCCGGCCGCGGAGCCTCCTCCGGTCCTCGACCTCGTCGAGCTCTTCTCCCCGCTCACCGACGCCGAACGCCGCGTCCTCCGATCGCATCTCGTCCATCTCGAATTCGGGCCGGGCGAGCCGATCGTGGAGCAGGGGGACGTCGCCGACTCGCTCTTCGTCGTCGAAACGGGTGACCTGTCGGTCCTCGTTCGCCACGGAGACGGCACGACCGTCGAGGTCGGAACGCTCGGCCCCGGCGACGCGTTCGGGGAGATGGCCCTCCTGACCGGCGAGCCGCGCGCCGCGACGGTCAAGGCGAAGACCCCGGCGAGCCTGTATCGGATCGACCGGGAAGCGCTCGCTCCGGTCCTGAAAGGCAACCCGCAGCTCGCCGTCGAGATGAGCCGGCTCGTCGAAGGGCGCCGGGAGATCAACGAAGCGATGCTCGCGAACTCGCCCCGCGCCGAGGCGCGCGTCGCGACGGATTCCGTCCTCGCGAAGGTCGCCCGCTACTTCGGTCTGGAAGGCTTCGAGTGATCCCCTTCACGTTCCGTCTGGGACTCGATCTCGCCGAGGTCGACCGGATCGCGCGCGCGATCGACCGGTGGGGGGAGACGTTCCTCGAGCGGCTCTTCAACGCCGGGGAGGTCGACCGGCGGCGCCGTCACCCCGCGGCGTTTTCCCAGCACGTCGCCGGCCGGTTCGCCGCGAAGGAAGCGGCGATGAAGGCGCTCGGCACCGGATTCCGCGGTCTGTCCTTCCGCGAGATCGTCGTCGGCCGGGAGACGTCGGGAAAGCCGAACCTCCGCTTCCAGGGAAGGGCGAGCCGGCTCGCCGAACGCCTCTCCGTCGCCTCGGTCGAGCTCACGATCACTCACACGGAGCGGACCGCGGCGGCCGTCGTCCTGCTCGTCTGCGCCCCGCCGATTTCTTGACGGGAGCCTCCTCGACTTGCTAGTTTGGGCGGTTCGAACACCATGAGCGACGCGCCCGACTACAAGTCCACGCTGAACCTCCCTTCGACGGCGTTCCCGATGAAGGCGGAGCTCGCGCGCCGCGAGCCGGAACGCCTCGCCGCGTGGAAGGGAATGGATCTCGAGGGGAAGGTCCGGGCGGCGTCCGCCGGCCGCGAGAAGTGGGTCTTCCACGACGGCCCCCCGTACGCGAACGGGCACACTCACCTGGGGACCGCGCTCAACAAGATCATCAAGGACGCGATCGTCCGGTCGCGGACGATGGAGGGGTTCGACGCGGCCTTCGTCCCGGGATGGGACTGCCATGGACTCCCGATCGAGCGCCAGGTCGACAAGGAGCTCGGAGCGAAGCGCCGCGAGATGTCCGACCTCGAGATCCGCCGCGCCTGCCGCGCCTACGCGGAGAAGTTCGTCGCGATCCAGATGGAGGAGTTCGAGCGGCTCGGCGTCCTGGCCGAATGGAGCCGGCCGTACCTCACCATGGCGTTCCCGTACGAGGCCGAGATCGCCCGCTGCTTCGGCGAGTTCTACGCGCGGGGGCTCGTCTACCGGGCGCTCAAGTCGGTGAGGTGGTGCTTCACGGACCGGACCGCGCTCGCCGAAGCCGAGCTCGAGTATTCGGAGAAGAGCGACCCCGCGATCCTCGTCGCATTCCGGTTCGCCGAGGCGGACGAGGTGGCGGGACGGTTCGAGGGAATGCCGGTTTCGGCGGAGGCCCTCCGCCAGCCGATCCGCGCGGTCATCTGGACGACGACGCCCTGGACGATCCCGAGCAACGCCGCGATCGCCGTCCATCCGGAACGCGAATACGTGCTCGCGACGACGAGCGGCGGCCATTTCGTCGTCGCGCGCGATCTCCTGGAACGCACCGCGAAGGACGCGGGATGGACGGACGTCGAGATCACCGGCGTGGTGCCGGGAGCGCGGCTCGTCGGTCTCCGCTACGAGCACCCCCTGCCGGCGGAAGCCCGCGCGCGGCTCGACGACCCGGAGAAGGCGTTTCGCGTCGTCGCGGCCGACTACGTGACGATGGATACCGGCACGGGCCTCGTGCACACCGCGCCCGGGCATGGCGAGGACGATTTCCGGACGGGACAGCGGGAGGGCCTCCCCGTGCTCTCGCCGCTCGACGACGCGGGCCGCTTCACGGAGGAGGTGCCGCGGTACCGGGGGACGAAGGTGCTCGACGCGAACCCCCGGGTCATCGAGGATCTCCGGGAGGCCGGCGCCCTCGTCCACGCCGACTCGAATTACCGCCACGAGTACCCTCATTGCTGGCGGTGCCGCAACCCGGTGATCTTCCGCGCGACCGAGCAGTGGTTCGTCGATCTCGAGAAACCGGGCGAGAACATCCGGGAACGCGCCGCAGAGGCGATCCGCCGGGTCCGGTGGATCCCCGCGTGGGGAGCGGAGCGGATCGGCGGGATGGTCGAGAACCGCCACGAGTGGTGCGTGTCGCGCCAGCGCCGCTGGGGGTCCCCGATCACCGTCGTTTCCTGCGCTTCCTGCCGGGCGGTCTTCCCCGACCCGAAGGACCCGGAAGCGTGCGGCGCCTTCTTCGCGAAGGTCGTCGCGGCGTTCCGCGAGGCGGGCGGCGACGCGTGGTTCGACCCGGACCGTCCGGCGGCCGCGTTCCTCCCCGAGGGATTCCGATGCTCCTGCGGCGGAACCGAGTTCGTCAAGGAACGCGACGTCCTCGACGTCTGGTTCGACTCCGGCGTCTCGCACGAGGCGGTCCTGAAATCCGGCGTCTGGCCGGACCTCCGCTGGCCGGCCGACGTCTACGTCGAGGGCCACGACCAGCATCGCGGATGGTTCCAGTCGTCGCTCCTCACGTCCGTCGCCCTGGAAAACGGCCAGGCGCCCTTCCGAACCGTGATCACGCACGGCTTCGTCGTCGACGGCCAGGGCCGCAAGATGTCGAAGTCGCTCGGGAACGTCATCACTTCTCACGAGATCGTCGCGAAAGAGGGCGCCGACGTCCTGCGGCTGTGGGTTCTCGGTCTCGACTACCGCGAGGACCAGCCGCTCTCCCCGGAGATCGTCGCGCGGACCTCCGACGTGTACCGGAAGATCCGGAATACGGCGCGCTACCTGCTCTCGAACCTCTTCGATTTCGACCCGGAGCGCGACGCCGTCGCGGATTCCGCGCTCCTGCCGTTCGACCGCTGGGCGGTCGCCCGGGCCGTGGAGCTCGAGCGCCGGGTCCGGGCGGCGTTCGAGGCGTTCGAGTTCCACGCCGGGGTCCGCGCGATTCACGACTTCTGCGTCGTGTCGATGTCCTCGCTCTACCTCGACGTCCTCAAGGACCGCCTTTACGCGTCGGCCGCCGCCTCGCCCGAACGGCGGTCGGCCCAGAACGCCCTGTACCGGATCGGGCGCCGGCTCGCCACGCTGACCGCGACGATCCTCCCCTTCACCGCCGAGGAGATCTACGAAGCCCTCCCGGGAAAGCGGGAACAATCGGTCCATCTCGAGCGTTTTGCCCGCATGGATGCCGAACCCCTGCCCGAACCGGTCGAGCGCGCCTGGGAGCGTCTCTTGAGCCTGCGCGAAGAGGTCACGAAGGTCCTCGAGGATCGCCGGAAGCAGCGGGTGATCGGCTCCTCGCTCGAGGCCGCGCTGACGTTCTCCGTCGACCCGGCCCTCGCCGAGGACCGTCGCCGGACGGGGTGGGAAGGCCTTCCGTTCGCCGACTTCTTCATCGTGTCCGATCTGGACGAAGCCGCGGCCCCGCTCGAGATCGCGTCGGCCGCCTATCCCGGGCTGACGTTCGCGTTCCGGCGCGCCGCGGGGCGCAAATGCGCCCGGTGCTGGAAGGTCCGACCCGAAGTTCCGGAGGGAGGCGTGTGCGAGCGCTGCCGGTCCGTCCTCACCCCGGACGGGCGCGCGAGCGCCGGCGCGGCACCGTGAAGAAGGCGATCCTTTCCGAGAACACGCTCTACCGCTCGGGGTACCTCCTCGTCTCCGTCGCGGTCCTCTTCCTCGACCAGTGGAGCAAGGGGACGATCACCCGGGCGCTCGGTCTCCACGAATCGCGGGAGGTCCTCGGCGATTTCTTCCTGCTGACCTCGGTGCGGAATTCGGGCGCCGCCTTCGGGCTCTTCGCCAACGTCGAATCGTCGCTGAAGTCGATCTTCCTGAACGCGGTCGCCGTGGCGGCGTTCGTCGCCGTCAGCCTCTACGCGTTCCGCTCGCACTTCAAGAGCGTCCGCCTGCAGCTCGGCCTCGCGCTCGTTCTGGGCGGAGCGGTCGGGAACCTGGTCGACCGGGTCCGCTTCGGGTACGTCGTCGACTTCCTCCTGTTCGGCCTCCGGGGACATTACTGGCCCGCGTTCAACGTCGCCGACTCGGCCATCTGCGTCGGGGTGGGGCTCCTGGCGCTCGACATGCTCCGCCAGAAGGCGCCCGTCTCCCCGGCTCCCGGCGCGCCATGAGCCGATCCCTCCCCCGCTGAATGCACCCGAAGCTCGTCACGATCGGCGCCTTCTATCTCCCGACCTACGGGGTGATGCTCGCGATCGCCTACCTCGTCGCGATCGCGCTCCTGACGAAGAAGGCGGAGCGGGAGGGTCTCCCGAAGAACGAGATTTCGGATCTCTCGATCGCGATCCTCGCGGCGGCCATCCTGGGCGCCAAGGCCCTGCTCGCGATCGTCGACTTCAAGGAATACCTCGCCGACCCGGCGAGCGCGTCGGAGCTGATCCGTTCGGGAGGCGTGTTCCAGGGCGGCCTCATCGCCGCGACGGCCGTCGGACTCTGGTACATCCGCCGCCACCGCCTCCCGGCGTGGCGAATCACCGACATGGCGGCGCCTTCGATCGCGCTCGGGGAGGCGATCGGCCGGTGGGGATGCCTCGCGGCGGGCTGCTGCTACGGAAAACCGACGAACGTCCCGTGGGCGATCACGTTCCGGAATCCGTTCGCGCACGACGCCGTCGGGACGCCGCTCAACGTCCCGCTCCATCCGACGCAGATCTACCTCTCGATCAACGCGCTCATCCTCTTCGCGATCTGCGAATGGGTGTACCGGCGCAAGACGTTCGACGGCGAGGTCTTCTGGGTCTACGTGCTCGGGTACGCGCTCACCCGCGGGGTGATCGAGGAGTTCCGGGGCGACCTCGTCCGCGGGTTCGTCATCCCGGGGGTCCTCTCGACCGCCCAGTTCATCGGAATCCTGATGGCGATCGCCTCGATCGTGATGCTCCTCGTCCTGCGCCGCCGGGGCGCGGCGGCCGCCCAGGAGATCTGAACTCGTCTTCCGGCCGATAATCGATCCATGACCCTTCGCCGCTTCGACGTCGGCCGCGCGAGCTCCGGCCGCCGTCTCGACCGCTTTCTCGCCGCCGTCTGCGGCGACATCTCCCGCTCCCGGCTCCAGCGGCTGATCGAAGACGGCGCGGTCCGCGTCGACGGAGCGGTCGAACGGCGCGCGTCGAGGACGACCGCCGACGGGCAGACGGTCGAGCTCCAGCTTCCGGAATCGCCGCCGAAAACCGCGCTCGTGGCGGAGGACATTCCGCTCGAGATCCTGTACGAGGACGACCAGCTCCTGATCCTGAACAAGCCCCCCGGGCTCGTCGTCCATCCGGCCCCCGGACACCACTCCGGGACCGTCGCGAACGCGATCCTCCACCACTGCCGGGAGAACCTGCCGGCGGGAGGCGATCCGCTCCGCCCCGGCATCGTGCACCGGCTCGATCGCGAGACGTCGGGCGCTCTCGTCGTCGCCAAGACCGATCGCGCGCACGAGTCGCTCGCCCGGCAGATGAAGAAGCGGCAGATCCGGAAGGAGTACGTCGCGCTCGCCGCGGGACGCCCGCCGCTCCGGA
Organism: Thermoanaerobaculia bacterium; assembly: GCA_035717485.1. Taxonomy (NCBI): domain Bacteria; kingdom Pseudomonadati; phylum Acidobacteriota; class Thermoanaerobaculia; species Thermoanaerobaculia bacterium. Next base: position 8,027 of record DASTIQ010000216.1, read on the forward strand.
AGGGATCGATCGAGCTCGCGATCGGGCGCGACCCGAGGGATCGGAAGCGCATGAAGGGTTTCGCCGCTCCCGCGCCGCCGGCGATCCGCGAGGCGAAGACGCTCTACGCGATCGAGCGGGAGTGGCCGGCGCTCGATCTCGCGCTGCTCCGGTTGACGCTCGTCACCGGGCGGACGCACCAGATCCGCGTCCATCTCGCCGCGATTCGCTGTCCGGTCATCGGCGATCCCGTTTACGGCCGCCCGCGGTACGAAACGGTGCGCGACCCCGGGTTGAAGCGCCTGCTCGCGTCGTTCCCCCGGCAGGCGCTCCATGCCGAACGGATCGCGTTCCTCCACCCGGTCACCCGGGTCGCGGTCGACGTCACCGCGCCGTGGCCCGAGGACCTGCGCGTGCTCCTGGCGGCGCTACCCGGCTGAAAGCTCTGGCGCCGCACGGCGGCGCGGCTACGCGCGCGCCGCCGCGACGCCCTTGAGAAGAGCCGAGAGCGGAGTGAAGGGTTTCCCCTGCGCCTGCGCGACCGCCTCGTACGTGATCCGCCCGTCGAAGGTGTTCACGCCTTCCGCGAGGTTGCGGTTTTCCGAGACGGCCCGGGCGAATCCCTTGTTCGCCAGCTCCAGGGCGTAGCGGAGGGTCGAATTCGTGAGCGCGAAGGTCGATGTCCGGGCGACCGCGCCGGGCATGTTCGCGACGCAGTAGTGGATGACCCCGTCGACCGTGTAGACCGGATCGGAGTGGGTCGTGGCGTGCGTCGTCTCGAAGCAGCCGCCCTGGTCGACCGCGACGTCGACCGCGACGGCGCCCTTCTTCATGACCCCGATCAGGTCGCGGGTCACCAGCTTCGGCGCGGCCGCCCCGGGGATCAGAACGGCCCCGACGAGGAGATCCGCGCGCCGGCATCCCTCCTCGAGGGTGTGCGGGTTCGACGCGACCGTCTTCACGCGGCCGAGGAAGATGTCGTCGAGCTCGCGCATCCGGTCCGGCGACATCTCCAGGATCGTCACGTCCGCGCCCATGCCGGACGCGATCCGCGCCGCGTTCGTTCCGACGACGCCCCCGCCGATGATCACGACGTCGGCCGGGGGAACGCCCGGCACCCCGGAGAGGAGCACGCCGCGCCCGCCGTTCGATTTCTGGAGGTAGTACGCCCCGACGTGCACGGACATCCGGCCCGCGACTTCGGACATCGGGGTCAGGAGCGGAAGCGTTCCGTTCCTCCCCGTGATCGTCTCGTAGGCGACGCCGGTCACCTTGCGCTCGAGGAGCACGTCGGTCAGCCTGCCCGCCGGGGCGAGGTGCAGGTACGTATAGAGGATCTGGCCGGCGCGCATGCGCCCGTATTCCGGTTCGATCGGCTCCTTCACCTTCACGATCATCTCGGCCCGCGAGAACACCTCGTCGGCGGTGCCGACGACGCGGCCGCCGGCCGCCACGTATTCGGAGTCGTCGATGCCGGATCCGACCCCGGCGTTTCTCTCGACGACGACCTCGTGTCCTCCCTTCGTGAGGGCGGCCACGCCCGCCGGGACGAGCCCGACGCGGTTCTCGTTGTCCTTGATCTCTTTCGGGAGGCCGACGATCATCTGATACCTCGCTGTCGGACGCCTTTCGGTGCGGACCGCGCAGAGTCTAGAAGAAAGCCGAGGCCGGCGAAAGGGTCGATCGCACGACCGAAGAGGCGTGACCGATCGTCTCCGGCATCGAGTGAAGCGCGACGACCGTCAGGTGCGGCGAGACGGGTGGAAAGACGCGACCCGTATCGCCGTACCGGCTAACTGTCGATCTGGGCTTTCTGGAGCCGTCCCGAGAAGTCCACGTAGATCGACTTCCATTCCGAGAACACGTCGATGCCGGCGACCCCCGCCTCGCGATGCCCGTTGCCGGTGTCCTTGACTCCCCCGAACGGAAGGTGCACCTCGGCGCCGATCGTCGCCGCGTTCACGTAGAACAGGCCCGTCTCGAAATCCCGCATCGCCGTGAACGCCTTGTTGACGTCGCGCGTGTAGATCGCGCCCGAGAGCCCGTAGGCGACGCCGTTGGCGACGTCGATGCCCTCCTCGAGCGAGTCGACCGGGATCACCGTCGTCACCGGCCCGAAGATCTCCTCGCAGGAGACGCGCGCGTCCCGCTTCGCCTCGAAGATCGTGGGCTCGTGGAACCACCCCTTCCCCCAGGCGCCGTCGGTGAGCTTCCGGCCGCCCGTCAGGAGCTTTCCCTCTCCCTTGCCGATCTCGACGTACTTCGCGACCGTCTCGCGCTGGGCCTCGGAAACGCACGGCCCCATGTCGACGCCCTCTTCGAGGCCGTTGCCCACCCGGACCTTCTTCGCCCGCGCGACGAGCCGCTCCTCGAATTCCGCGAGCACCTTCCGATGCACGAGGAGGCGCGACGACGCCGTGCAGCGCTGGCCGGTCGTCCCGAACGCGCCCCAGACCGCGCCCTCGACGGCGAGATCGAGGTCCGCGTCGTCCATGACGAGGATCGCGTTCTTCCCCCCCATCTCGAGGTGGAAGCGCTTGTTCTGCTTCGCGCACTCGACGCCGATCGCCTTGCCGACGGCGGTCGAGCCGGTGAACGAGATCACGCGGACGTCCGGGTGATGGACGAGCGGATCGCCGACCTCGGAGCCCCCGCCGGTGACCACGTTGAAGACGCCGGCCGGCAGGCCCGCCTCTTCGAATACCTTCGCGAGCTCGATCACGGAAGCCGGGGTGTCGGTCGCGGGCTTGATGACGATCGTGTTGCCGCAGATGAGCGCCGCCATCGACTTCCATGCCGGGATCGCGATCGGGAAGTTCCACGGGGTGATGAACCCGCAGACGCCGATCGAGTCCCGCACCGCCATCGCGAACTTGTTCGCGAGCTCCGAGGGGGCGGTGACGCCGAAAAGGCGCCGCCCCTCGCCGGCCGCGAGGAAGGCCATGTCGATCGCTTCCTGCACGTCGCCGCGGGTCTCCGCGAGCACCTTCCCCATCTCGCGCGTCATGAGCCGCGCGATCTCTTCCTTGCGGCGCTTGAGGATGTCGCCGGCGGCGTAGAGGATCTCGGCCCGCTTCGGCGCGGGCGTGAGACGCCAGGAACGGTAGGCGGCGCGCGCCGCGGCGACCGCGTCGTCGACGTCCTTCGCCGTCGACTTCGGATACGTCCCGACCAGATCGTCGCGGTCCGCGGGGTTTCGGTTCTCGAAGGTCCTTCCGGAAACCGAGGGGACCCATTTCCCCCCGATGAAGTTGCGGTTCTCCGTACTGCTCATTTGTGCTCGCTGACGATGGCGGGCGGCGCCGCCGGTTTCCCCGGTTCCGACGGGCGCGTCCCCTCGGAGCGCGCGCTCATGTCCACGTTGCCGCGGAAGTGCGCGCCCTCCGAAATGACGATCTTCGGGGCCCGGATGTTCCCCTCGAGCGACCCCGACGGGAGGAGCTCGACCCGCTCGTCGGCCGTCACGTCCCCCTTGACGCGCCCGGCGATCGTCACGTTCTTCGCGTGGATCTTCGCGTCGACGTGCCCGGCGCTCGAGATGACGAGGTCCTTGCGGAGCTCGATCGTCCCCTCGACGCGGCCGAGGACCTCGACGTCCTCGTCGCCGGAGATCTCCCCGATGAGCTTGATCTGGCTTCCGATCACGGTTTTTCCTCCCTTGGTCGTCGACGGAGCGGGACGGGGTGGGGCCGGGACCGGCGGTCCCGCGGGCGCCGGGGGCTTGTCGCTGGGTTTTCCGCTGAATAAGGCCATAAGAGTTCGAGTGTAGCAAAGTCGCGCCGGGTCGAACCCCGCCCAATGGGCAGGTTCGTCTCCCTTTATGATTGGCGCGTGCGCGTCCTCTTCCTCGCCGCCGAAGCCGCCCCTCTCGTCAAGGTCGGCGGCCTGGGAGACGTGGCCGGCTCCCTTCCCCGCGCGCTCGCCGCTCTCGGGATCGACGTGCGGGTCGCGATTCCCGACGCGAGGCCCCTCGAGGAACGACGCTTCGTCCCGCGCCCGGTCGCGACGTTTTCCGTCTCCGCCGCCCACGGCGACGAAGTCGCGGCGGTCTCGGAGGTGGACGTCGACGGCTTCCCCTTCCTCCTGGTCGGCGGCGCGCCGATCCCCCGTTCCGGCCGGGTGTACGGAAACGGGATCGGCGAAGACGGACCGAAGTTCGCGTTCTTCTGTCGCGCCGCTCTCGAGCTCTGCCGGCGGTCCGGCTGGAAGCCGGACCTCGTCCACGCCCACGACTCGCATGCGGCTCCGGCCGCCGCGTGGCTCTCGGAGGCTTCCGGCGACCCGTTTTTCCGCGACACCGCTTCGCTGGTGACGATCCACAACCTCCCGTACATGGGGACGGGCGCCGGCGCCGCGCTCGCCGACTACGGGATCCCCGTGGACGGGGACGGGCTTCCCGAGTGGGCGCGGGGGGCCCTGCTCCCCGTCGGGATCGCGCGCGCCGACGAGATCAGCACCGTGAGTCCCACGTACGCCCGCGAGATCCTCACTCCGGAGTACGGGTGCGGACTCGACGCGCTCCTGCGGAGCCGCGCGGACCGCCTGACGGGAATCGTCAACGGCCTCGACCTCACGGTGTGGGATCCGTCCGCGGACTCCGCCCTCGCGCGCCGCTTCGACGCCGCGCGCATCGACGCGCGCGACGAGAACCGCGACGCTCTCCGGCGCGACCTCGGCCTCGAAAGCGATCCGGCGGCGCCGCTCGTGGGAATCGTGTCCCGGCTCGACGACCAGAAGGGCTTCGACGTCGCGGCTCCCGCGCTCGCCCGGTGGCTCGCCTCGGGGGGGCAGCTCGCGGCCCTCGGGACGGGCGATCCCGCGGTCGAGAGAGGGCTCGGGGAGCTCGCCGCCGCGCATCCCTCGCGCGCCGCCGTCCGCTTCCGCTTCGATGCGGACCTCGCCCGCCGGATCTACGCGGGAGCGGACATGTTCCTCATTCCCTCCCGGTACGAGCCGTGCGGCCTCACCCAGATGATCGCGATGCGCTACGGATGCGTGCCGGTCGCGCGGGAGACGGGCGGGCTCGCCGACACGATCCGTGACGCGGCGGGAAGCGCCGGCACCGGCTTCCTCTTCCCGACGCTCGACCCGGACGCGATCTCCGGCGCCCTCGAACGCGCCCGGGCGCTCCGCGGAAACCGCCCGGCATGGCGTTCGCTCGTCCTTCGCGGAATGGCCGAAGACTTCTCCTGGACGCGCTCGGCCCGGGCCTACGATGCCCTCTACGTCCGCGCCGCCGCCCGCCGGCGGGAGACCGTCGCCCGATGAGGGCGTCGGGAACGTCGCCCCATGAAGGGCGTCGAGGATGTCGAGCCGTCCAGGGGCGCGGCACGGAAAGTTCGATGACCCGCCCGGGAGCCGCGTCCTGAAGACCCGGGCCGTCATCCTCGCCGGCGGTGAGGGTTCGCGCCTGGGCGTCCTCACGGACAAGCGCGCCAAGCCCGCCGTCCCCTTTGCCGGGAAGTATCGGATCATCGACTTCACGCTCTCCAACTGCGTGAACTCCGGGCTCTTCGACGTCATGATCCTGACGCAGTACCGCCCGCACTCGTTGAACGAGCACATCGCCGCGGGCCGCCCCTGGGATCTCGACCGCAGCTTCACCGGCGGCGTCAAGATCTACCAGCCGTATCGCGGGCGGCTCGCGACCGACTGGTACAAGGGGACGGCGGACGCCGTCTTCCAGAACCTCTCGTTCGTGGAACGCGAAACGCCCGACTTCGTCCTGATCCTCTCGGGCGACCACATCTACAAGATGAACTACGCCGAGATGATCGACTTCCACGTGTCGAACCAGGCGGATCTCACGATCGCGACCCTCGAGGTCACCCGCGAGGAGGCGACGCGGATGGGGATCCTGGGCACCGACGCGGAGGCCCGGGTGACCCAGTTCGTCGAGAAGCCCTCCGACCCGCCGGCGACGCTCGCGTCGATGGGCATCTACGTCTTCGGCGCGCCCCTCCTTTCCCGCGTGCTCCTCGAGGACGGCCGCCGGCGCGATTCGACGCACGATTTCGGCAAGGACGTGATCCCGCGCCTGATCCAGGAAGGTTTCCGCGTCCTCGCGTATCCGTTCCGCGGCTACTGGGTCGACGTCGGGACGATCGAGGCGTACTGGCGGACGCACATGGACCTCCTCCGGACGCCTCCGCCTTTCAACCTGAACGACCGTTCCTGGATCATCCGGACGGTCTCCGAGCACCAGCCGCCCGTGCGAATCCAGGATGGCGCCCTCGTCCAGGACAGCCTCGTGACCGACGGCTGCGTCATCGCGCCCGGCGCGCGGGTCGAAAACAGCATCCTCTCCCCGGGGGTCCTCGTGGGGCCGCGAGCGGTGCTCAAGGAGTCGGTCGTGCTCTCCGGGGCGGTGATCGAGAGCGGCGCCCAGCTGCGTCGGACGATCGTCGACAAGCACGTCGTGATCGGGCACCACGCGCGGATCGGAGGAATGGGGCGCGCGGGCGAGCCGCCCCTCCTGACGACGCTCGGCAAGAACGCGGTGATCCCCGAGCACGCGGTCGTGCCGGCCGGGGCCACGGCGGCCGCGGACGCGAAGGCGGTCGAGTTCGCCCCGGCGAAACCCGCGCGCGCGCCCGTCTGATATGCTCCCGCGCCGTTTGGAAACGCCTCTCCGGAAACACCCTCCCCTCCCCGCGGTCCCCGAGGCGATCGCCGCGCTCGCCGATCTCGCGTTCGATCTGCGCGCCTCCTGGCGCCCCGAGGTCGCGCGCCTCTTCGCCGGCCTCGACGGCGCGCTCTGGACGGCGACGCGCCAGAACGCGGTCGCCCTCCTCCAGCGCGTTCCGGCCCAGGTGCTCGATGCCGCCGCGAGCGACCCCGGGTACGTGGCCGCCGTCGCGGCGGTGCGGCGCGCGCTCGAGGAAGCGGACGAACGGCCGTCCCCGCTCGCTGGCGCCTGCGAGCTCGAGGAGCGCGGCGAGCGCATCGCCTATTTCTGCGCCGAGTTCGGCGTCGCGGAATGCCTCCCGATCTACGCCGGCGGCCTCGGCATCCTCGCCGGCGACACGCTCAAGTCCGCTTCCGACCTCCGCGTGCCGCTCGTCGGCGTCGGCCTCTTCTATCGAGAGGGATATTTCCGCCAGGCGCTCTCCGACGAAGGGCGGCAGGAGGAGCGCAACCCGCCCGCGGATCCGGACGCGCTCCCCCTCGCGCTCGCGATCGGCCCGGACGGGATGCCCCTCGAGATCTTCGTCGACTTTCCCGGACGGCGAGTCGGCCTGGCGGTCCGGCTCGCGCGGGTCGGAGCGACGCCTCTCGTCCTCCTCGACTCGGATCTCGAGGGAAATTCTCCCGCCGACCGCGCGATCACGCACCGCCTCTACGGCGGCGACGCCGAGAATCGGCTCCAGCAGGAGATTCTCCTCGGCATCGGCGGGATGCGCGCCCTCGACGCGCTCGGCTGGCGCCCCGCCGTCCGTCACCTCAACGAAGGACACGCGGCGTTCGCGACGCTCGAACGCATCCGCCAGCTCGTCCGCGAGGAAGGACTCCCGTTCGCCGAGGCGCGGCGCGCCGGCGCCGCGGGGAACGTCTTCACGACCCATACGCCCGTTCCCGCGGGAATCGACCTCTTTCCCCACGACCTGATCGAGCCGTATTTCGCGGACCTGGCCGCCGAGATCGGTCTCTCCACGGGCGACTTCTACGCGCTCGGCGCCGAGATCGTCGATCCGGAACGCAACCTCTTCTCGATGGCCGCCCTCGCCCTCCGCCTCAGCGCGAAGACGAACGCGGTCTCGAAGCTCCACGCGCGCGTGGCCCGCGGCCTCTGGCAGAAGATGACGCCCGAAACGCCCGTCGACGAGGTGCCGATCTTCCCGATCACGAACGGCGTGCACCGCGACACGTGGACGGATCCCGACATGCGCTTCGAGGACCCGAAGCGGGCCGATCCGCCCGAGATCTGGCGACGCCATCAGGGTCTGCGGCGCCGGCTCGTCGTGCGCTGCCGCGAGATCCTCGGAAGCGACGTTCTCGACCCGGAGGCGCTGACGATCGGCTTCGCGCGGCGCTTCGCCACGTACAAGCGCGCTCCCCTCGTCTTCACCGACCCCGACCGACTCGCGCGGCTGATTCACGCCGAGGGCCGGCCCCTCCAGTTCGTTTTCTCGGGTAAGGCGCATCCGCACGACCAGCCGGGCAAGGAGTTCGTGCATCGGATCGTCGGCTTCTCCCGGGAGGATCGCTTCCGCGGGCGCGTCGTCTTCCTCCCCGACTACGACGTCGACATCGCGCGCCTCCTCGTTTCCGGATGCGACGTCTGGCTCAACAACCCGGAGCGTCCGCTCGAGGCTTCCGGGACGTCCGGAATGAAAGCGGGGATGAACGGGGTCCTGAATCTCTCGGCGCTCGACGGCTGGTGGGACGAGGCCCCGCGCGAGGAGACGGGGTTCACCTTCGGCCTCGCGCAGGACCATCCCCCCGCCGACCTCATGGCTCAGGCGCTCTACACGGTGCTCGAAAACGAGGTGATCCCGCTCTTCTGGGAGAGAAACGGCGACGGCGTGCCGCGAGGCTGGGTGGAGAAGATGCGCGGATCGATGGACCGGATCGGCGCCCTCTTTTCCACCGACCGGATGATCGGCGAATACCTCGACGTCGCGTGGATCGGCGCCGCGCGGCGCTCGCAGCGAGGGGAGGCGGGAGCACGCGCCGCCGCCGCCGCCCGTCCCCGAAGAGATTCGGAGCTCGCCGGAAAGGAGTGAGCCCCCGATCCGCCGGCCGGACCTCGGCGGAAATCCGAATTCGAATCCCGAAACCCGGAACGCATCGATGAAGAGTCGATTTCAGGAAACGAGGCGGGTCTTGGCCGTTCCCGATTCGAATTTCGCTCCGGCTTCCGGTTTCGATATTCGAGGCTCGTCCCGATGACTCGCCGCCTCGGACTCCTCCTCCACCCGACGTCCCTTCCCGGCCGATTCGGGCGCGGGGATCTCGGACCGGAGGCGGATCGGTTCCTCGAGTGGATGCACGAAGCGGGCGCCGGGGTCTGGCAGGTGCTCCCGCTGGGGCCGTGCGGCTACGGCGACTCTCCGTACGGCGGCGCCTCGGCGTTCGCCGGAAACCGCTACCTGATCTCGCCGGAGCGGCTCGTCGCCGACGGATGGCTCGACGCCGGGGACCTCGAGACCGCTCCGCCGCCCGTCCGTCCCGATGACTCCGCCGCGTTCCGCGAAAGCCTCCTCGATCGCGCCTGGCGTCGTTTTCGGGGGAATCCCCCGCCGGATCGCCTCGCGGCCCTCGACGCGTTCCGCCGCGACGCCGCCCGGGCGCGATGGCTCCCGGACTGGGCCCTCTTCACCTCGATCAAGGCGGATCGGCGCGGCGCCCGCTGGACGGAGTGGCCCGCCCCGCTCGCGCGGCGCGAACCCGACGCGCTCGCGGAGGCCGCCCGGCGGCTCGCGGACGAGACCGCCAAGGAGGAGTTCGTGCAGTTCCTCTTCTTCACGCAATGGGACGCCGTCCGCCGGCGCGCCTTCGAGCTCTCGATCGCGGTCTTCGGCGACATGCCGATCTACGTCGCTCACGACAGCGCCGACGTCTGGACCCACCCGGAGCTGTTCGATCTCGACGACCGGGGCGAGCCGGTCGCGGTCTCGGGCGTGCCGCCCGACTACTTCAGCGCGACCGGGCAACGCTGGGGCTCGCCGCTCTACCGATGGGACCGCTGCCGGGAGCAGAAATGGGCGTGGTGGATCGACCGGTTCCGCTCGAATCTGGCGCTCGCCGACCTCGTTCGGATCGATCACTTCCGGGGATTCGCCGGATTCTGGGCGATTCCCGCGTCGGAGTCGACGGCCATCGCCGGAGAATGGCGCCGGGGGCCCGGAAGGGAGCTCTTCGATGCCGTCCGCGAAGCGGTGGGAGGAGGACTCCCCTTCGTCGCCGAGGATCTCGGGGTGATCACTTCCGACGTCGTCGACCTCCGCGACCGCCTCGGCCTTCCCGGCATGCGCGTCCTCCAGTTCGGGTTCGACGGCGACGACAGCCCTCACTTGCCGCACCGCCACGTCCCGAACTGCTTCGTCTACACCGGGACGCACGACAACGACACGGCGCGCGGCTGGCTGGACCGCGCTCCCGCCGCCGAACGGTCCCGCGCCCTCGACTACACCGGGAGCGACGGCTCCGATTTCCCCTGGAGCCTCCTCCGCACCGCGCTCGAGTCGGTCGCGGAAACCGCGATCGCGCCCCTCGCGGACGTCCTCGGCCTCGGAAGCGAAGCGCGCCTCAACACCCCCGGCAACCCGGAGGGCAACTGGAAATGGCAGGCGCCGCCCGGCGCGTTGTCGCCCGCGCTCGCGGCCCGGCTCCGGCGGTTGTGCGCCCTGACCGGGCGGGCGAGATAGATTTCGGGGTCATGACGAAGGACCGGCGCGGCGGCCTCACCTCCGACGACGTCTGGCTGCTGAACGAAGGAAGGCACTTCCGCCTGTCCGAGAAGCTCGGATCGCATCCCGATCCGGAGAGCGGCACGACGCGATTCGCGGTCCTCGCCCCCGATGCGGGCGAGGTCTCGGTCGTCGGCGATTTCAACGAATGGGACCCGGCGGCCTGTCCGCTCCAACCCGTCGGGCAGTCGGGCGTCTGGGAGGGATCGGCCGCGGCTCCCCGGGGCAGCCGGTACAAATACCGGATCGCCTCCCGCGGAACGGGGTATCGGGTGCAGAAAGCCGATCCCTTCGCGTGGATGCACGAGACCCCGCCGAACACCGCGTCGATCGTCTGGGATCTCGACTACGCGTGGCAGGACGAGGAATGGATGGCGACCCGCGGCCGCCGAAACGCCCTCGACGCGCCGATCTCGATCTACGAAGTCCACCTCGGCTCCTGGCGGCGCGGCGCCGATGGGGTCACCTACCGGGGAATCGCGGCGCCGCTCGCCGAATACGCGGCCGAATCGGGATTCACGCACGTCGAGTTCCTCCCGCTCATGGAGCACCCGTTCACCGGCTCGTGGGGATACCAGACGACCGGCTACTTCGCGCCGACGAGCCGTTTCGGCCCTCCCCAGGACCTGATGTACCTGATCGACACGCTGCACCGCGCGGGGATCGGGGTGATCCTCGACTGGGTCCCCTCCCACTTCCCGACCGACGAGCACGGCCTCGCGTTCTTCGACGGCACCCATCTCTACGAGCACGCCGATCCGCGCCAGGGATTCCACCCCGACTGGAAGAGCGCGATCTTCAATTACGCGCGCAAGGAAGTCCGGAGCTTTCTCGGATCGAGCGCCCTCTTCTGGCTCGAGCGCTACCATGCCGACGGCCTCCGCGTCGACGCGGTCGCGTCGATGCTCTACCTCGACTACTCGCGGCAGGAGGGGGAGTGGATCCCGAACGCGCACGGCGGCCGCGAGAATCTCGACGCGATCTCGCTCCTGCGCGAGATCAACACGGAGGCGTACCGGCGTTTCCCCGACGTCCAGATGATCGCGGAGGAATCGACCGCGTGGCCCGGCGTCGCGCGACCCGTCGACGCGGGCGGGCTCGGGTTCGGCCTGAAGTGGGACATGGGATGGATGAACGACACGCTCTCCTATTTCGGCCGGGACCCGATCCACCGGCGGTACCATCACGACGAGCTCACGTTCCGGCTGCTCTACGCCTTCTCCGAGAACTTCCTCCTTCCGCTCTCGCACGACGAGGTCGTGCACGGCAAGCGGTCGCTCCTCGAAAAGATGCCCGGCGACGACTGGCAGAAGTTCGCCAATCTCCGGCTGCTCTTCTCCTACCTGTTCGTCTCGGCCGGCAAGAAGCTCCTGTTCATGGGCGGCGAGCTCGGCGAGCGCCGGGAGTGGAGCCACGACGGCGAAATCGACTGGGGGCTCCGCGCGGCGCCGTGGCACGAGGGAGTCCGCCGGCTCGTCGCCGATCTCAACCGCCTCTACCGCGAGTTCCCCGCGCTCCACCGGCTCGACACGTCGCCCGAGGGGTTCGAGTGGATCGATTGCCGCGACGCGTCGCGCAGCATCCTCGCGATCCTCCGCCGCGGCGGCGTCGGACCCGAGGTCGTCGCGGTGCTGAATTTCACGCCTCTCCCGCGCGAGGACTACGCCGTCGGATTTCCTTCCCCCGGCGCGTGGCGGGAGATCTTCAACAGCGATTCGGGCCACTATGCCGGTTCGGGCATCGGCAACCTGGGGCGGATCGCCGCCGTCGCCGAGCCTCTCCACGGCCGGCCCGCGAGCGCCTCGATCACGATTCCGCCGCTCGGAGCCGTCTTCTTCGCGCCCGAGGAGTCCCCGTCGCGATGAGCGAGCGGGCGGTCTGCATCCACGGGCACTTCTACCAGCCTCCCCGCGAAGACCCGTGGACGGGGGAGATCGAAAGGCAGCCCTCCGCCGCTCCCTACCACGACTGGAACGAACGGATCACCGCGGAATGCTACGGCCCGAACACGGCGGCCCGGATCCTCGACGCGGCCGGGCGCATCGAAGCGCTCGTCGACAATTTCTCCCGGATCAGTTTCGACCTCGGGCCGACCCTCCTCTCCTGGCTCGAGGAATACGCGCCGCGGGTGTACGCCGCGATCCTCGCCGCCGACCGGGAGAGCGCCCGGAGGTTCTCCGGGCACGGGTCGGCGATCGCGCAGGCCTTTCATCACGCGATTCTCCCCCTCTCCTCGGCGCGCGACCGGCGCACCGAGGTGCTCTGGGGAATCCGCGACTTCGAATCGCGGTTCGGCCGGTCTCCGGAGGGGATGTGGCTGCCCGAGACGGCCGCCGACGTCGAGACGCTCGAGACCCTCGCGGAGCTCGGCGTCCGGTTCACCGTGCTCGCGCCGGGGCAGGCCGCGCGCGTCCGGCCGCTCGGCGGCGAGGAATGGACGGACGTCTCCGGAGAGCGCGTCGACACGACCCGGCCGTACTTCGCTCCTCTCCCGTCCGGACGCCGGATCGCGCTCTTCTTCTACGACGGAGCCCTCTCGCGGGCGATCGCCTTCGAACGCCTGCTCGACAGCGCGGACGACTTCGTGGCGCGGCTCGTCGGCGCCGGCGACCAAGGGCTCCTCCACGTCGCGACCGACGGCGAATCCTATGGTCACCACCACGCGCACGGCGACATGGCCCTCGCCGCCGCGCTCGCGCGGCTCGAGAACGGATCCACGGCCCGGCTCACGAACTACGGGGAGCACCTCGAGAGGCGGCCGCCGCAGGACGAGGTCGAGATCGTTCCCCGGAGCTCCTGGAGTTGCGCGCACGGCGTCGGCCGGTGGGAGCGCGACTGCGGCTGTCATATCGCCGGAGGCTCGCAGCTCTGGAGGGGGCCGATGCGCGCCGCGTTCGACTGGCTCCGCGACGAGCTCGCTCCGCGGTTCGAGGATCGCGCCGGAGAGCTCCTCGTCGATCCCTGGAAGGCGAGGGATGACGCCCTCGTCCTCTTTCGGGACGGCCGGCGCGGCGAAGAGGCGTTCTTCGCCTGGAACGCGCGGCGCCCTCTCACCCGCGGCGAGCGCGGCGAGGCGTTCCGTCTCCTCGATCTCCAGCGCCAGACGCTCCGGATGTACACGAGCTGCGGATGGTTCTTCGACGACGTCGCCGGTCTCGAGGCGCGGCAGGTGATCCGCTACGCCGCCCGCGCGCTCGAAATCGGCGAGGAGGTCTTCCGGGAGCCTCTCGAATCCCGCTTCCTCGAGATCCTGAGGGAAGCGCGCGGGAACGACGCCGAGCTTCCGGACGGCGCCGCCGTGTACGAGCGGTACGTCGGGTCCCCGGGGCTTCGCAATCCCGCCCACCAGGAGGCCCGGGATCCGGGGCGCGCGATGTCGCGGGCCGTCACCGGGCTCGCCGAAGGCTGCGAGAACGATCCGTCGGACGCCCCCCTCCTCGCGGTGTGGCGGAGGGTCGTCGAACTGTCCGCCGGGCTCCCGTTCCCGGTCGCCTTCTGGAACGCGCAGAACGTGTACTACCGGCTGCGGGAGAAGGCCGAGACGTCGATGCGGAAGAAGGCCGCCGCCGGAGACGCCTCCGCGGCCGAATGGCTCGCGGAATTCGGAAAACTGGGAGAGCTCCTCGGTTTCGCGCCCCGGCCATGAACCGCCCGCCGGGGTTGTGAGGGGTACCCGCCTCGGCTAGAATCCGGGGCGGGCGGGCATAGTTCAGCGGTAGAACGTCAGCTTCCCAAGCTGAATGTCGTCGGTTCGATCCCGATTGCCCGCTCCAACAATCCCATCGACTTCGCCCCCGGGCCCGTTCGCCGGGATCGTTCCGGCGAGGAATGAGGCATGGGCGGCCTTGAGGCAATTGAATCAAGCGGACGTGCCCGCTTATTGATAAATGCTCTGGAATGACGCCCTCAGGGGGCACGCCGGCGTCTGAGTAGGAGTCCCGGTTCAACGTTCGAGTTTCGATCAAAAAACGATGACCAAAAAATGGCAACTCGGTGCGCACGATCCGTCAAGATTTTTCACGGAAGCGACTGAGCGGTCTGGTCCTCGGCTCGGTCCGTGTGAAGTTAAATCGCTGCTAGCACTGTACTTCTGGACAGGGAAGGGATTTCACGTCTGATCAAAATTACGGTTGCGGGGGCGGCAGAAGGTTTGCTAGATTCTCCCCCAGCCCAGCAAGATCTTCCGAAATGCGAAGTCGCCCGGCGAGCAATCGCGAGGCGTCTTGGCATGTCAGAACGTCACGCGACCGAAGAGCCTTCGCTCGGCGCCTCACCTTCCGGATGGGTAGGCTCTTACGGTCCCATCAATGGAAAAATCTTTTTACGGGACTCGTTGTGGAGGGAGGCCGCCTACGGATTTTCGATCAATGGAAAACGATCTCAGATCGCTGATTGAGTGAGTCAACGTTCTCTTTTGGAAAGGAAGGAATGGAGATGACAGCCACCAGGCCCTGGAAAGTCCCGATCAATTTCGTCCTCACCCTTTGTACCGCGTTTCTTCTGACCGCTTCGACGGCGTTCGCCGTCGGCACCGCGGACGTTGCCGTGACGAAGAGCAACGACACGGGTGGAACCGCGGTTGCAGGCCAGACCGTGACGTACACGATCACCCTCCACAACTTCGGCCCGAACGGAGCGACCCAGATCCACATCTCGGACTCCATGGATGTGCATCTCATCAACATCGTCGCCAACGCGACGGTGCCCGACAACTGCACGATCACCAATCAGGACATCCTCTGCGACATCCAGGGAATCGGCAACAACGGCGACGACACCATCATCATCACGGCGCAGGTTGACCCCGCGACACCCGCGACCACGGTCATCCAGAACTGCGCGACGATCACCGGCGCGAACCAGACCGAC
>DASTIQ010000217.1 GCA_035717485.1 Thermoanaerobaculia bacterium
GACCCGCCGCGCCCTCGACGTACGCCCCGGTACGCCTCGGGACGCGGCGGGCTCGGCTCCCATCCCGTCGGGCTCGCACCTCGCCGCGCCTCGTCGTCGGTGTCCCCGAGCTCGCTCCCGCCATGAGCCATGTAGAATCGCGCCCGCGGAGGAAGATCAATTTGAGCGCCAACGCATCGTACGATTTCGTCGTCATCGGCTCGGGACCGGGCGGTTACGTCGCCGCGATCCGGGCTTCGCAGCTCGGATTGAGGACCGCCATCGTCGAAAAGGACCCGGTGCTCGGGGGAGTCTGCACGCTCCGCGGCTGCATTCCGACGAAAGCGCTCCTCCACGCCGCCGACGTTCTCGAGGAAGCCCGCCACGGCGGCGACATCGGCGTCGTGGCGAAGGAGATCCGATTCGAGCTCTCGGCGGCGATGAAGCACAAGGCGAAAGTCGTGCGGCAGAGCAGCAACGGAATCGGCTTCCTCATGAAGAAGAACAAGATCGACGTCCTCACGGGGTTCGGATCCCTTCTCGACGCGCACACGGTTTCGGTGAAGGGGGAGTCGGGGGAAACGCGGCTCGGGGCGAAATTCGTGGTCATCGCGACGGGGTCGAAGCCGCGGGCGCTCCCGATCATCCCGACGGACCACCAGACCGTGCTCGATTCGGACTCGATTCTCGAGCTGACCGAAGTTCCGAAGTCGCTCGTCGTGATCGGCTCGGGCGCGGTGGGCGTCGAATTCGCGTCGATGTTCTCGCGATTCGGGGCGAAGACGACGATCATCGAGATGCTCCCCCGCCTGGTCCCGATCGAGGACGAGGAGATCTCCCGGGAGCTCGCCTCGGCGTTTCGGAAGCAGGGGATCGCCTCCTTCGTGGACACGAAGGTCGAAAAGGTGGAAAAGGCCGCCGCGGGCGTGGAGGTGATCGCCCGGACGTCGGCGGGAAAGACCGAGACGATCAAGGCCGAAAAACTCCTCGTCGCCGTCGGGCGCCAGCCGCTCTCGCAGAACCTCGGTCTCGAAGCGCTCGGCATCGCGACCGAGCGCGGGTACGTCAGGATCGACGATCGTTGCCGCACGTCGGTGCCGAACGTGTTCGCGATCGGCGACGTCGTCCCGACGCCGTGGCTCGCGCACGTCGCATCGGCCGAGGGCGTGGTCGCCGCGGAGACAGCCGCCGGCGCGCCGACGTTTCCCCTCAACTACGACCAGATTCCGGGATGCACCTACTGCCATCCCGAGATCGGGTCGATCGGACTCACGGAGGCGAAGGCGCGGGAACGGGGGCACGACGTCGTCGTCGGGAAGTTCCCCTTCACGGCGAGCGGAAAGGCCCGCTGCCTCGACGACACGCAGGGCTTCGTGAAGATCGTGAGCGACCGGAAATACGGGGAGGTGCTGGGCGTCCACATCATCGGTCCGACGGCGACCGAGCTCGTCGCGGAGGCGGGAGCCGCGATGAAGCTCGAAGCGACCGCGGAAGACCTCGTCCGGACGATCCATGCGCATCCCACGCTGTCGGAGGCGGTGCACGAGGCCGCGGAAGCGATCGCCGACGGCCACTCGATCCACATTTAGGGGCGGGCTCGACGTCCGTTTTTCGGTACGCCTCACCGCCGGCCGGCAACCCGCATCCCGCCGGGCTCGTGCCTCGCCGCGCCTCGACGTCGATTCGACGGAGTGACGGGTGAGGAAGTCGCGTCGCTTTCACGTAAAATGCTCTGTTCGGGGGTGATTGATCCGATGTCCCTAGACCGACCCGCTCCCGCCGACCTGTCGGCTCTGCGCATCCATCGCGACCGCGAGCCGAGGAAGCCCGTCGGGATGCTGATCTTCTTCGCGATCCTGGCCGTCGCGATCGGCGCGGGGATCTACGTGGTCGCGAGCGGCGTCTTCACGGTGCGAACCGTGGAAACCGTCTCCGCCGCGGTCGTCACCGAGGGGCAGGCGGAAACGATTCTTTCGGCGACCGGGTACGTCGAGGCGGACACGAAAGCCGATCTCTCTCCGAAGATCACGTCGAAGGTCACCGCCCTCTACGTCACCGAGGGCGACACGGTGAAGAAGGGCCAGGTCCTCGCCCGCCTCGATCGGACCGACCTCGACGCGCAGCTCGCCGACGCGAAGGCGTCGTGGGTCAACGCCCAGGCGGAATTGAAGCGCCAGAAGGCGCTGCTCTCGGAGGGCCTGACGCCCCAGTCCGCCGTGGACTCCGCGATCGCCGCCGAGGCTTCCGCGCGGGCGAAGGTGCACTACGTCGAAGCGCAGCAGGACTACGCCGAGATCCGCGCTCCCTTCGCCGGCCGGGTGATCGCCAAACGCGCGCACGTCGGCGAGGCCGTCTCCCCGTACGGAGCGCCGGGACAGGGCTCGTCGAACGGCGGCGCGATCGTCACGCTCGTCGATTTCTCGACGCTGTACGTCGGCGCCGACGTCAACGAGTCGAACCTGGGCCGGTTGCAGCCGAACCAGCCGGCGGAGATCGTCCTCGACGCCTATCCGGACCACACCTACCACGGCCACCTGCTCCAGGTGATTCCGACGGCCGACCGTTCGAAGGGGACCGTCAAGGTGAAAGTCGCCTTCGAAGATCCGGATGCGAAGATCCTCCCGGAGATGTCGGCGCGCGTGAACTTCACGGCGAAGAAGACGACCGGAACGGCCGCGGCGAAGACGCGCGTCACGATCCCGAAGAGCGCGCTCGCAAACGTCGACGGGCGCAGCGGCGTGTATCTCGTCGCGGGAGGCCGAGCGCTCTTCCGGGAGATCGAGCCCGGCGCGGAGAATTCGGGGCAGCTCGAGGTCCGCTCGGGACTCCAGGGAGGAGAACGGCTCGTCGCGGAGCCGGCGAAGTCGGGCGTCCGGAACGGGGAGAAGGTCAAGGTCAAAGGAGACTGAGATGGCGTCGCTGATTTCGATCGAGCACCTGACCAAGATCTACCGCCGCGGCGCGGAGGAGATCACCGTCCTCCAGGACCTCGTCCTCGAGGTGCCGGAAGGGGAATACGTCGCACTGATGGGACCGTCGGGCTCGGGCAAGACGACGCTCCTGAACCTCATCGCGGGAATCGATTCCCCCACGCGCGGCCGCGTGATCGTCGCCGGGACCGACATCGGACGGCTGTCGCAGACCGAGCTCGCGCGCTGGCGCGCCGAGACCGTCGGGTTCATCTTCCAGCTCTACAACCTGATCCCCGTCCTGACGGCGTTCGAGAACGTCGAGCTGCCGCTGCTGCTGACGCACCTCTCGAAGAAGCAGCGTCGCGAGCACGTCGAGACGGCGCTCTCGATCGTCGGACTCGCCGACCGGATGAAACACTACCCGCGGCAGCTCTCCGGCGGACAGGAGCAGCGCGTGGCGATCGCGAGGGCGATCGTCACCGATCCGAAGCTCCTCGTGGCGGACGAGCCGACCGGCGATCTCGACGCGAAATCGGGCGAGGACGTGCTGACGCTCATGAACCGGCTCAACAAGGAGTTCGGAAAGACGATCGTGATGGTCACGCACGACCCGAAGGCGGCGGCGCACGCGCACCGCCTCGTGCATCTGGAGAAGGGCGTGCTCGTCGAGCAGCAGTCCGGCGAGAGCGCCGGACGCGCCCGGACGGCCCCGTGAAGTTCTTCCGCCTCGTCTGGAAGAACGTCTTCCGGAAGAAGACCCGCACGTTCCTGACGATGGGATCGATCGTCCTCGTTCTCGTGCTCATCGTCATCCTCGCGTCGCTGCTCAAGGCTCTGGAATACGACCAGAACGCCGGCGGAAACCGCATCGTCGTGCAGCACGCCACGGGGCTCGCGAACTTCATGCCGCTCGGCTACCGTCAGCGCATCGAACAGATTCCGGGCGTCGTCGCGGTCGCTCCCGAAGTCTGGTTCGGCGGGATCTGGAAAGACGACAAGCCCGAGAACTTCTTCGGGCAGCTCTCGACCGACCCCATGGTCTGGCCGAAGATTTTCGACGACTACGCGATCCCCGCCGACCAGGTGAAGACGTGGCAGAACGAGCGCGACGCCTTCATCGCGGGACAGGAGCTCGTGAACCGGTATCACTGGAAACTCGGCGACCGGATCCAGATCCGCGGCACGTACATCTCGCTGACGCTCGACCTCGTGCTCCGGGGCGTCTATCGCTCCAAGGACGAGGCGAACATCTTCTTCCACAACGAGTACCTCGAGAACTCGTGGATCGGCACGCGCGGACAAACCGGGATCTTCTACCTGAAGGCGTCCTCCCCCTCGGAAGTGCAGCCGGTGACCGAGGCGATCAACCGGATGTTCGAGAACTCGTCGGCGCCCACGAAGGCGATGTCGGAGCAGCAGTTCCAGCTGCAGTTCGTCGAGATGCTCGGGAACGTCAAGCTGATCATCCGCCTGATTTCGCTCGCCGTGCTCTTCGTGATCGTTCTCATCGTCGCCAACACGATGGCGATGTCCGCGCGCGAGCGGGTCACGGAGATCGCGGTCCTGCGGGCGCTCGGCTTCCTGCGCCGCCAGGTTCTCTCCATCGTGCTCCTCGAGGCTGTCGTGCTCGCGCTCCTGGGCGGGGTCGTCGGCGTGCTCCTGTCGCTTCCGATGGTGCACGGAATCGTCGAAGGGCTGAAGCACTCCCCGGCCGCGACGTTCACGTACAACTTCAAGGTGACCGGCGCGACCCTGCTGATGGCGTTCCTCGCGTCGGTGACGATCGGGGTCCTCTCCGGGATCGTTCCCGCGATCCGTTCCTCCCGGGTGAAGATCGTCGACGGCCTCCGGCAGGTGGTCTGAACGTGGCGATCCCGCTCAAGTACAACGTCCGGAACCTCTCGGTCCGGAAGGTTTCGACCGGGATGACCGTGTTCGTCATCGCGCTCGTCGTGATGGTGTTCCTGCTGGTCATGTCGCTCGCGGAGGGGATCAAGAAGACGCTGACGAAGAACGTCTCGGATCGGAACGTGATCGTCATGCGGACCGGCGCGCAGTCGGAGCTGCAGTCGTTCGTCCAGCCGGATCAGTTCGAGACGCTCCGCACGCTTCCCGGAATCGAGCGGAACGCGCGCGGCGAGTCGATGGCCTCTCCGGAGCTCGTGGTCCTGATCAACGTCCCGAAGCGCGATGGAAAGAAGACGAACGTCCAGGTGCGCGGGGTCCTCCCCGCCGCGCTCGAGGTCCGCCCCGCGATCCGGGTCGTCGAGGGGAGGATGTTCGGGGCGGGAACCGCCGAGGCGATCGTTCCGAAGAGCGTCCGCGACCGTTTCGAGAACGCACAGATCGGCGGGACCCTCGTCGCGGGCTCCGAGCGCTGGACGGTGGTGGGGATCTTCGACGCCGCGAGCACTCCATACGATTCCGAGATCTGGGTCGATTTGCATAACCTCCAGGGGCAGTCGAAACGCGGTCCCGGCTACTCCTCCGTCACCCTCCGGGCCGCCGATTCCGCGGCCCGCGATCGCATCATCGCGAGCGTCAAGGGGGACCAGCGCGTGAAGCTCGAGGGGAAGACCGAGAAGAAATATTACGAGGAGCAGATGTCGACGGCCGCGCCGATCAAGATCCTCGCCTATCTCGTCGGGGTCATCATGGCGGTCGGCGCTTCGTTCGGCGCGATGAATACGATGTACGCGCAGGTGTCGGCGCGCACCCGGGAGATCGGGACGCTGCGAGCGCTCGGGTTCTCGCGGCGGTCCGTGCTCGGATCCTTCGTCGTCGAGTCGCTCGCGCTCGCGGCGATCGGCGGGGTCGTCGGCACGTTCTTCGCGTGGGCGTTCGTGAAGATCTTCCTGACCGGACCGGTGGGAACGCAGAACTTCCGGACGTTCTCCGACATCCTCTTCAATTTCACGCTGACGCCGGCGCTTCTCGTCGGCGGGGTCGTGTTCTCGCTCGCGATGGGACTGTTCGGAGGCTTTTTCCCGGCGTTTCGCGCGGCCCGCCTGAAGATCGTTTCGGCGCTGAGAGAAATCTAGCCCGACGGACTCGCCGCGGCGAGCCGAAACGATTCGCGCGCCCGCTATCCCTTCCGCCCGGTCAGCAGCTCCCACAGCGTCGGGCCGCGCAAAGGTCTTAGCGCGACGATGTCGCTGTTGTCCTTCACGCGCACGACGAGCAGCCTCTTGCCGGACGGATCGATCGCCGAACCGTACAGCCGCCACGTCTCCGGGAAATCCGTCAGCCGAACGGGGGACGAGCCGTCGACCGGAACCCGGAAGACGTTCTGTCGAACCGGCGGTCCCTTCTCCCTCATCACGGCGACGATCGAGCCCGAATCGGCCGTCCACGTGACGAGGTGCCCGGCCGACGAGATCCGGGTCTCGAACAGACGGCGTCCGTCCGCGGCGCGCAGGACGTAGACCGGAACTTCTCCGTCGTGCTCCGGTTCCGAGGTCACCGCGACGAGCTTGCCGTCCGGCGAAACGCTGGGGAACTCGTCGTCCGCGTTGGCGAACACCTCCGCGCGCCCGGACGCGAGGTCCGCCCGCTTCAGGATCGGGTTCCCCCGGGCGTCCGCGCTCTCGAAGAAGAAGGCGCGGCCGTCCGGCGCGAAGGAAGCCTGCCCGTTGAAGACGTGCGTATCCGTCAGCCGCCGCGGCTGTCCGCCGTCGAGGCTCTGAAGATAGATCTCGTGGTTCCCGGTCCGGTTGGACGCGTAGACGACGCTTCGCCCGTCGGGCGTCCATCCCGGCCACCCGTAATCCGCTTTGAGCGGCGTGAGCTCCCGGGCGTCGCTCCCGTCGGCGTTCATCACCCAGATCGAGCGGAACCCCGTTCGTGTGGACGTGAAGGCGATCCGCGTGCCGTCCGGAGACCACATCGGGCGATAGTCCCCTTCGTTGTCTTCGGTGAGGGACCGGACCGCGCGCGTGTCGGCCGCCGGGTCGCCCGTCAACGGGACGAGGTCGATGTTCGAATTCTCGCGATAGTTCGCCGCCACGCCGATCGTTCCGGACGCATCGACGGAGAGACCGCGATAGTCGGAGACGCCCGAGGTGAGCGCGCGGACCGCTCCGTGCTCGAGCTTCGAGAGCTCGCCGCCCCGGCCGTAGATCGGGCTTCCGGTGAGGAGGAGCCCTCCCGAAGCGGGATCGACGGCGAATCCGCTGATCATCATGGGGACCTCGTCGCGCGGATCGTCGGAGAACTCGAGCTTGCCCGAGGCGGGGTCGAACGTGCCCAGGCGGCTCCGGCTCGTCTGCGCCGAACCGAGAGCGAGGCGAAGCGTCCGCGAATCGGGCATCCACGAGAACGCGAGGAGCGAGTCGGGTTCGGGCGCGACCGGCACGCAGCGCGCCTGCTCCCCGTTGTCCCCGGACACGCAGAGGTCGTAGGAAGGGTGCGCGCCGGGACGATCGCGCACGAATGCGAGCCGCCGCCCGTCGCGCGACGGGTTCGGGCGAAATCCCGCGAGCAGCTTCCGCGGAGAGCCCCCGAGCACGTCCACCCGGAAGATCGCGTTCTCCCCGGTGCGGTCGACGGCGTCGAAGAAGAGAGAAAGCCCGTCGCCCGAGAACGCCGGGTTCGCCGCGGAGAGACCCGCCGTGTCGATCGCGAGCGCCGACGAGCCGCGCAGGTCTCGCAGGAGGAGTTTCCGGGGAACGCCTTCCTCGACGTACGCGACGCGCGTTCCGTCGGGGGAAATCGCCGGCGAGGACCCGTTCCCCGTCGTCGTCAGGCGCAGCACGCGGACGGGGGGCGGGGCGATCGCGTTGCGCACGACCAGCACGGCCGCGATCGCCGCCGCCGCCGACACGGCGGCGATGGCCGGCCCGCGCCTCCGGCGAGAGCCCGGGGGGGGATCGATCGCCCGGCGGGCGGAGGAGGAGATCAGGCCGCTGTCGAAGTCCCGGCGGATCGCCTTCAGCTCGAGGGAAAGATCGCGCATCGACTGGAACCTCTCCTCCGGATCCTTCGAGAGGCAACGCTCGATCGTGCGCGCGAGATCCCGCGGAACGTGCGGGGCGACGTCGGCGAGCGGGCGCGGCTCGTCGTGGAGCATCGCCGAAAGGACGTCGACCGCCGATTCCCCCTCGAACGGCGTCCGCCCCGCGAGCGCCTCGTAGAGGACGATCGCGAACGAGAAGATGTCGGAACGGCCGTCCACCGGGCGCCCCCGCGCCTGCTCGGGCGACATGTACGAAGCGGTTCCGACGACGAAATACTCGCCGTCGAGCGTGCGGGCCATCGACGACCGGCCCGGCTGCGTCACCCGGGCGAGGCCGAAGTCGAGGACCTTCACGTAGCCGTCCGCCCGAACCATGAGGTTGTCGGGCTTGAGATCCCGGTGGACGATCCCGGCTTCGTGCGCCCGCATCAGCGCTTCGGCCGTCTGCACCGCGATGTCGAGCGTCTTCTTGATCGAGAGAGGGCCGCCCGAGAGGATCTCGCGGAGCGACTTTCCCTCCACGAACTCCATCGCGATGAAGGGCACTCTCCGCTCGCGGGCGCCGCCGGGACCGACCGAGGCCGAGACGATCTGCTCGCCGACTTCATAGACCGTGATGATGTTCGGATGGTTCAGCGCCGACGCGGCCTTCGCTTCCCGCTCGAAGCGCGCGAGATGGTCGGAATCCTCGACGAGCTCTTCGGGAAGGACCTTCAGCGCGACGGAGCGGTCGAGGCGGGCGTCCGTCGCGCGGTAAACGCGCCCCATCGCTCCTTCGCCGGCGAGCGCCTCGATTCGGTACGGGCCGACCATGACTCCGGGACGGAGCCGGACGGACGTCATTTGGAGCGGATATTAGCCGTGTTCGGCCCGGCGGGACGCGGGAAGGGGGCGGCGGGGCGCGAAGAAAAAGGCCCGATCCGACGACGGACTCGGGCCTCGATTCCGGTTTCGGCGGTCTGGCCTAGGTCTCGGCTCTGGCGTGAGCGGTCGCCGGCAGCCGGCGGGAACCCGAGCGGGGCTCGCGGACGTCGGCCGGGGAAGCCGCCCCCGACGTCGCGACCGCGAGCCGGGCCTGTCCCGCCCGCTTGACGAAGGCGACGAGCGCGCCGGCCATCATCACGTAGAAGCCGCCCCACACGAGTGCGATGAGCGGCTTCCGGGTGACGTCGACGGAAAGGGTCTCCGGAGTCGGCGGGACGAAGTCGGGCGTCAGGCCCGCCACCGAGAGGAGCAGCTGTCCCTGCACCGGGACGACGTTTTCGATCATCATCGACGAGCGCGGAAAACCGGCGACCGCCTGCGGCTCGCCTTCGTTCGGGGCCGAGCCGTCCATGTGGGCGACGTAGCGGAGCGACTGGACCTGCGCCGGCTGCCCGTCGGGGGTCACGGTCAGGTTCGCGGCGATCAGCACGGTCTTCCCGTCCGCGCCGCCGGACTGGTCCATCCGGAGGTCGTCGAAACGGATCGTCGCCGGGCCGACCCGCACGGTCTGCCCGCGCTTCATCGCGACCTGCTTGCCGAGCTTCATCGGTGTGCCGGGATCGTATTCCTGCGGCGAGATGTAGAGATCGGCGAGCGGGCTGTTGCGGATCGAGGGATTCGCCATCAGCTGGTTCGTCCGCGTGTTGATGTACATCTTCGGATAGGCCCAGAACTCCTTCCCCTTCGGGGTCACGACGCGAACTTCCATCGCCTGCTTCGAGTTCTCGGTGGGCGGGATGACCTGCGTGAACATCAGCGTGTAGCCGTGCACGCGCACCGGCTGGTTCTTGGGAAGCGAGATGCGCTGGGAAACGGCGTAGAAGCCCGAGATCACGATCCCGACGAGCATGATCGAGACCCCGACGTGGGCGAGATAGCCCCCCGCGCCGCCGAATTTCCCGCCGCGCGTCTTCCGGATGACGGCGCGGAGGTTCATGTCGAAGCCGAACGCGGTCACCGCGACGAAGAGGAGCGGCTCGGCGTTGCGGACCCCCGCGAGGAACGCGAGGACGGCCGCGGCCGCCGCGACGAGGAGCGATCGGCGGGAGCTCAGGAAAAGGCTCTTCGCCGTTTCGCCCTTCCAGGAGACGAAGGGCACCAGAGCGAAGAGGAGGGCGAGGAGGAACCCGCCGGGACTCGTCGTCACCCGGTAGAAGTTCGTCGAAACCTGCGAGGGCTTCGCGGCGAAACGGGTCAGGAGGGGAGAGGAGGTGCCGAGCAGGATCACGAGCGCGAGGCCGACGATCGCGGCGATCGCGACGATGAAGAAGACGCTCCGCGACAGCGCGGGCGTCTGCTCCTCCTCCGCCGGGATCGACTTCCAGCGCCAGACCATGAGCGCCGCGCCGAGGAGCAGGAAGATCATCAGATCGGCCACGAGCCAGCCGGTGATGCCGAGATCGACGAACGAGTGGACCGAGAAATCGGCGAGGACGCCGGAGCGGGTGAGGAACGTGCCGTACAGGATGCAGACGTAGGCGATGATCGCGAGGAAGAGATTCACGCGGCGATGGCGCTTGCGCGATCGTTGCAGGAACATCCCGTGGACCAGCGCGACGGTGAGGAGCCAGGGCACGAGCGACGTGTTCTCGACGGGGTCCCAGCCCCAGTACCCGCCCCAGCCGAGCGTCTTGTAGGCCCAGTAGCCGCCCATCAGGATCGCGGTTCCGAGCGTCAGGAACGTGAGCAGCGCCCAGGGGAGCGCGCGGACGATCCATCCGTCCCACCGCTTCTTCCAGAGCGCGGCGATCGCGAAGGAGAACGGGACCGACAGAGAGGCGAACCCGAGGAACATCACCGGCGGGTGGATCACCATCCAGTAGTCCTGGAGGAGGGGATTCAGTCCGGAGCCGTCCGGCGGCACGGTCGCGAGCAGGCGGAACGGAGACTGCCGGCAGAGGATCGCCACGAGAGCGAGGAACGTCGAGATGTAGACGATCATCACGGGCGCTTCCTGCTCCTTGGCCGACCGCCAGACGAAGAGGCCGATGAGGGATCCCCAGAACGTCCAGAGGAGGAACGATCCCTCCTGCCCGGCCCAGAAGGTCGAGATCAGGAAGTGGAGCGGGAGATCGCGCGACGAGTACGACGCGACGTAGGAGACGTCGAACCGGTGATTGAGGAGGAGCGCCATCAGGATCGCCGATGTCGCGACGACGCAGGCGACGAACATCGCGTAAGCGCGGCGCGCGAACGGGAGGTAGTCGGCGGCGCCCCGGTCGGCGCGGTAGTAGCCGTAGATCGAGGCGAGCCCGCAGAAGAGCGCGGCCCAGAGGGTGGCGACGCCTGGCCAGAACATCAGAATCCCCTTCCGGAAACGGGGCGGCGGCCGCCGTTCGGCATCAGGATTTCACCCCGTACTGCCGTTCGACTTCCTGCCCCTGGTACTTCGACGGGCACTTCACGAGGAGCTTGTCGGCGTGAAGCGCGCCGGACTGATAACGGCCGATCGCGACGATCGACAGGGCATCCCGGAAATTCGCGGGCTTGATGCCGCGGTAGACGACCGGGAGCGTGCGCCCGTGGTCGTCGATGATCGAGAACGCGAGCTCCTGCGAGGTCGAGTCGTACTTTTCGCTTCCCTTCTCGAGAGAGCCCATGACCTGGACCGACCCGGCGGTCTTCATCGCGACATCGAAGGTGACGTAGGGGGTGAGGGTCGAGCGGAAGGCGGTGACCCCGAGAACCAGGAAACCGACGGCGAGAACGGCGGCGACGATGTAACCCTTCTTCATGACGACATCATCCTGTCTGCGAGGGGCGCCCCTCCTGATTCATATGAATCAAACTGCTCAAATGGATCACCCGGCGGATCTCTCGTGCCGCTCGGAAGCCTTCAGGCGGGCGTCCAGACGGAGGAGGTAGACCCAGAGTCCTATCCAGATGACAGCGTTGCACGCGGCGACGAATCCCAGTGCGTTCATTCGAGCCTCATTCCAACGCGCGCTGCGCGCGTTTCATTCTCTCGAGCCGGCGGTCGAGATCCCACATCCAGAAGAAGAGCCCGGTGAACCCCGCGAGCGCGGCGAAGAAAACCGTCCGGGTCGGCATGTCCATCAGGTTCTTTCCCTCACGGTTGATCACGGTCTGGGGATGGAGCGAAGCGGTGACCCGCGGCACGACGAACATCAGGAAGGGCATCACGAACCCGGAGAAGAGGGCGTAGACCGCGCAGAAGACCCCGCGTCGCTCCGGGTCCGCGATCGCTCCGCGCAGGAAGAGATAGGCGGCGTAGAGGAAGAGGAGCAGCACGATCGAAGTCTCGCGCGGATCCCAGTTCCAGTACGATCCCCACATCACGTCCGCGAAGATCGAGCCCGTCACCGTGGCGAGGATCGAATAGAGGAAGCCCTGCCGCACGGCCGCCGCGGCGGATTCGTCGGAGGACACGTCCCGCTTGACGAGATGGACGATCGACGCGATCGCCGCGACGATGAAGGCGAGCGTGGCCGTCCACGCGCACGGCACGTGGAAGAACACGATCCGCGACGACTCGCCGATGAACCCCTTCGCGGGCCGGGGCCAGAAGAACGCGGCGACGATGACCGCCAGCATGTAGGGGCCGAGCAGCCATTTGAGGACGCGCATCGGCGGGATCATAACCCGCGATCGGGCGATGGATCGAGCCGGGCGGGGCTCCCCGCATCCCGCCCGGCCCGCGCCTCGCCCGCTCCGAGAGAGTCCCCATCGGGCTCCCGACCCTCACAGAGACTTCAGGTATTCCACCAGATCCGCCTTCTGGGCGTCGGTCAGCCCGAGCGCGAACGTTCCGTCGTAGTGATCGACGACGTCGCGAAGCGTCGGGAAGCGGCCGTCGTGGTAATAACCCCCCTTCGCGTGAGACCAGACTCCCGCCAGCGGCGAGGTTCGATACCGGTGGTCGGGAGCGCGGTTGGCCTGGAAGTCGTCGATTCCGATCTCGGCGGGCGTGTGAAGGTTCCAGCCGGGCTCCGTGAACAGGGGCGGCACGTGACAGGTCGCACAGCGCCCCGCGCCGTCGAACACGAGCTTTCCACGTCCCGCGGCGGCGGAGTCGAAGCTGCCGGCGGGCGGCTTCGGAGCGGGAATCGCGAGCTGGTAGAACTCGAGCGCACCCAGCTTCGGCGTGACGAGATCGGGCGTCGACCGCACGTGGCCGAGGCCGTTCGCCGCGGCGAGCGGGAACTGCGCGGCGTCGTCGAGGCGAGGATCGAGATACGTCCCCTCGCCGTGCATTTCGAGGGTCGCGACGAACGCGTTCCAGTTCGTGACCGATCCCCAGCCCGTCCAGGTGTGCAGATTCACCCCCGCGAGGCCGAAGGCGGGCGGGATCAGCGTCGCGGCGGAACCGTTGGGCCCGGCCGCTTTTCCGTCGAGGAACAGTTCGGCGTCGAACTTCCCGGGGCCCCAGCCCGCGAGCACCTGCTTCACCGTCGCCACGTCGACTCCGAGGGCGGAAGCCACGGGCGAAAGGTCGGGGGAGAGCGAAACGATCGCGCCCACGTTCAGGTCGCGGTTCGCCCATCCGTCGAGCCGGCGGCCGATCCCCGGCGCGAGCGAGTCGTCGACCGTCGAGTGGCACAGCGCGCATTGGATCCCGACCGCGGTGAGCTTTCCGCCGCCGTCGAACGTTCCGTGGACGCCGACGACGGAGTCGAGCTGCAGGAGGGCGACCGTCGTCGCCGGATCGTCGAGATTCACGTTTCCGTGGCGGAGCGCATCCTTCAGAGACGAAGGGAGGGCGTCGGCGTCGACCTTGAGGCCGACCCCGAGTGCCGTTTTCGGACTGACCCCCGGCCCGACCCCGCCGAGAGCGGCGCCTTCGATCGCCTCGTGGAGGCGGAGCGCGCCCCCCCAGAAGGCTTCGTCCCCGAACGTCTCCTCGCGGAAAGTGCGGCGGCCTTCCGCGAACATCGACGCGGCGTGCGCCGCCGCCGGATCGTGCGCGGAGGCGAGGACGAGCGGGGGGCGGCCCGGCGCCGCCGCGACGAGGAGGGCGGCCGCGCCGATGCCGAGCGCGGCGGCGAGCGCGCCGGCGATGCGGGAGCGAAGCGAGCGAGAGTTCCGGATCATGACGGTCTCCTTTCCTGAGCCACTCTCATGGAGTCGGAAGGAGCTCCGTGGTGACACGGAATCGAACGCGGGGAGAATCCTGAAGAACGGATGAAACCCGCGCTCCCGGGGGATTTCGCACAGGGCGGCGAACCGCCGCCCCGGATCAGGAGGCCGGGGAGCCGGCCTCTCGCCACGCGGCGAGGTTGCGCTCGATCTGGCCGGCATGCTTGTGGACGTGCTCCGAGTAGATCGTGAGCCAGCGGTCCACGTCCCAGACGCCCATCCCGCTGTGGCGTCCGGTCCGGCCCCAGGCGTCGGCGGGAAGGCGTCGGAGCAGATCGGCCGTGTGCGCCCGGACGGCGCGCACGGACTCGAGCGAGGGTTCGAGGGGAAAGTCGTGGTAACGAAGATCCCTCGCCCATTTCGCTTCGTCGTACGCCTGGATCACGGGGTCGGGCTCGCAGAGGAGATAGCGCAGCCGCATCGCGGCGTTGACCTCGGCGTCCCCGCAGTGGCAGACGACTTCGTGCGCGGACCACTTTCCCTCGCCCGGCCGCCACTTCCGCGCCTCTTCCGGAACGGAACCGATCGCGGCGCGCAGCCGCTGCGGCCCCTCGGCATAGCGGTCGATCAGGCGGCGGCGTTCGGCGTCGGAAAGAGGCATGGGGGAATCATATCGAGTACACGCAAACCTGCCAGCCTCTGCGGGACGAGGGTTCGCCTTCGGCGACGACGGGGCCTTGAGACGCGCGGATGAAAAGGGAAAGTGGCGCCCTCGATCAGGCGCCGCCAGACGTGCCGGAAGACGCGCGAGGAAACCCGGGCCGGCGGGCGCGGCGTACCGGGGCGTACGTTAAGCCTGCCGGCCGGGTTTCCGCGTCCCGTATAACGGCGCGTATGGTCCGCGGCTGTCTCCCTTATCCTTCCCAGACGAAGCGCATGAGCACCATCCCTCCCACGGTCGCCAGCCCGTCGTAGGAGATCAGGACCTTCCATACGGGGTCGATCGCGGCGAACGAGGGATCCGCCGCGGCGCGCGCCGTCGCCTCGACGGCGGGAAGCAGGAGCGGCATCAGCAGGGGAAGCGCCGTCAGGACGAAGAGGATGTCCTTCTGTCCCGCGCGCGACACGATCGCCGACAGGAACGTCGAGACGAACGAGACGCCCCATCCCGAGAGCACGAGGACGATCGCGAGCGACGCGGCGTTGGCGGGCGTCCACGTCTGAAGGAGGCAGAAGAGCGGCACCGCGACGGCGGCGATCGCCGAGAAGAGCAGGAAGTTGAAGAGGAACTTCCCCGCCAGGACCGCCTCTCCGCCGGAGATCTTGCGAAGAGCCAGGGCCGTTCCGCTCTCCTCCTCCCGGACGAACGAACGGGGGAGCCCCGAGGACGCCGAGAAGAAGAGGAGGATCCAGAGCACGCCGGCGTTCAGCTTCGCCCGGTCGCCGGCGGGGAGGGCGACCGAGGCGAGCGAGAACGAGATCAGGATGAGCGCCGCGGCGGCGAAGAAGAGGACCGCGGCGATCGTCGTGCGCCGGCGGAGCTCGCGCCGCGCGTCGCGCAGGAAGACCGCGGCCGCCTGGCTAAGAAAGGGAGACTTCATCGTCCGCGTCCTCGATGTCGCGCCGGTCGTTCGTCGCGAGGATCACGAGACCGGTCTCGCGCCGCACGTTCATGAGCGTGCGGGCGGCGTCGATGCCGTGCGTGTCGAGATTCGAGTAGGGCTCGTCCCACAGCAGGACGGGCGGATCCAGAAGCAGCGAGAAGCCGAGCCGCACTCGCTGCTTCATGCCCGAGGAGAACTCGCCGACGCGGCGATCGTGCGCCGAGCGGGCGAGGCCGAGCGCGTCGAGGATCCCGGCGATTCCGCCCGCCGCCGCCGGCCGCCCGGCGGCGCGGGAGAGGAGCGACAGGTTCTCGACGGCGGTCAGCTCGTCGATGAATTCGAGCTCCGGAGAGGCGAAGCCGATCGCGTGCGACCGGTCGCCGTCGTCGAGCTCCACGCCGTCGCTCCAGATCGCGACCGTCCCGCGGCTCGGCCGCATGAGGCCGGCGAAGATCTTGAGCAGCGTGGACTTTCCGCTGCCGTTGCGCCCCGTGACGGCGACGAGACCGCGCTCGGCGGAGAGCGACACGTCGCGGAAGATGGGCGGCCCGGCGAACGCCTTCGCGAGCTTCGTCGCTTCGAATCGCGGCATGCGCGGGGACGATAGCACGCGCGTCCGAGCGCTTCGTTTGATGCATTCGACCCGTTTTCTTCGGCCTCGTTCGCGTCGTCCTCGTCCCGCCGAAGAAATATCGCGGAGACGACGATTCAGCTTCCCATGGCGCCGCCACGTGCCTTATCCTCGCGCGCGAATTTTCGGGAAGCGCGATATCAGAGGGGGACCTCGCCATGCGGGTCGAGACGGGACGCCGAATTTCGGGCGATTTTCTTGAACGGACAAATTCGCTGTGCTAGCATCCGCCCTTTGTGACAAATTTCACAAGCAAAACTGGGTCTTTTTAGGAGAATCTCGATGAAATTCAACTCGAAGCTCGCCTGGATCGCGTCTCTCGCGCTTCCGCTCGCCGTGGGTTGCGGCGGCGGATCGAAGGAAGAAGCCCCGTCGTTCGACGCCGGAAACGCCGCCACGACGACGACCACCACCACCACGGCCGCCGCGGCTCCCGCCGGCGCGCCGGCCGGCGCTCCCGCCGCGGCGACGCCCGCCGGCGGCGCGACGATTTCCGGCAAGGTCACCCTCGCGGGCGCCGCGCCGGCGATGGAAACCCTGAAGATGGACGCGGACAACTACTGCAAGTCGAACCACCCGGCGCCCGTCAAGTCGCAGGAAGTCGTCGACAACAACGGAAATCTGCAGTGGGCGCTCGTCTACGTCAAGAGCGGCCTTCCGGCGAGCGCGAACTATCCCGTGCCGACGGAGCCCGTGATGCTCGATCAGCAGGGGTGCATGTACACGCCGCACGTCTTCGGCGTCCGCGCCGGCCAGAAGGTCAAGATCGTCAACTCCGACGCGACCCTCCACAACATCCATCCGCTTCCGGCCGTCAACGCGCAGTTCAACATCGGAATGCCGATCAAGGGCATGACGCAGGAGAAGGTGTTCGACAAGCCGGAGCTCCCGCCCTTCCACATCAAGTGCGACGTCCACAAGTGGATGTCCTCGTACTGCGGCGTCTTCGCCCATCCGTTCTTCGCGGTCACCGACCAGGACGGCAACTACAAGCTGACCGGGCTCCCCGCCGGCACCTACGTGATCGAGAGCTGGCAGGAGAAGTACGGCCCGCAGGACCAGACGGTCACCGTGTCGGGAACCGACGCGAAGACCGCGGACTTCAGCTACAAGGCATCGTAACCGCGCCATGAACCGTCGACGCCCGTCCTGGCTGAGCCTGATCGTCGGCGCCGCGATCGTCGCGGCGCCCGCCCTTCTTCTCGCCGCGAGCGAGCCGAACGCGCCGTGGAGGCTCCCCGAAGAGGCCTCCACGTACGCGGGGCGAATCGACGGCATCTTCAACCTCATCCTCTGGATCACCGGAATCGTGTTCTTCCTCGTGGAGATCACGCTCCTCGTCTTCCTCTTCAAGTACCGCGCGAAGGCCGGCGGGCGGGCGACGTACACGCACGGGAGCAACCGGCTCGAGGTGATCTGGACGATCATTCCCGCGCTCATCCTCGTCTTCCTCGCCGTCGTGTCGCAGGACTCGTGGGCCTACATCCGCAACCACTTTCCCTCCTCCGGCACCGTCATCGACATCACGGCCGAGCAGTTCGCCTGGAACATCCGGTATCCGGGGCCGGACGGGAAGTTGAACACCGACGACGACATCGTGACGCTGAACCAGCTGCACTTTCCCGTCGACAAGCCGGCGCTCATCAACCTGCACTCGAAGGACGTCATCCATTCGTTCTTCCTCCCGGAGTTCCGGATCAAGCAGGATGCGGTGCCGGGCATGACGACGCGCGTCTGGGTGCAGGCGAAGCACACCGGCAACTGGGAGATCGCGTGCGCCGAGCTCTGCGGTCTCGGCCACTACCGGATGAAGGGATACCTCACCGTCGACACGCCCGAGGGCTTCCAGAAATGGCTGGCGGAAACGGCCGCGGAAAACAAAACGGAGTCGAAGTAAATGAGTGAAGCCGTCGCCGTCGCCCACGGACACGGGGTCCATGCGGCCCCGACCTCCTTCTGGCGCAAGTACGTCTTCTCGCTCGATCACAAGGTGATCGGCATCCAGTACATGAGCTACAGCCTCTTCATGCTCGTGATCGGGGGGCTGCTGGCGATGCTCGTGCGGTGGCAGCTCGCGTTTCCCGGGCGCCCGCTCGCGTTCATGGGGAAGATCGTGCCGGCCGGAATGCCGGGCGGCGTGATGCTCCCGGAGTTCTACAACTCGCTCTTCACGATGCACGCGACGATCATGATCTTCTTCGCGATCATGCCGCTGCTCATCGGCGCGTTCGGCAATTACGTCGTTCCGCTGCAGATCGGCGCCCGCGACATGGCGTTCCCGCGGCTGAACATGATGTCGTTCTGGACGGCGGTGCCCGGCGCGTTCCTGATCATCGCGTCCTTCTTCGTCGAAGGGGGAGCCGCGCAGTCGGGGTGGACGTCCTACGCGCCGTTGTCGGCGATCCAGCCGAAAGGCCAGACCCTGTGGCTCCTCGCTCTTCTCGTGCTCGGGATCTCGTCCCTCCTGACGGCGGTCAACTTCATCACGACGATCATCAACCTGCGCGCGCCGGGGATGCACTTCTTCCGCATGCCGCTCACGGTGTGGGCGCTCTTCATCGACGCGATCCTGCTCCTGCTGGCGCTCCCGGTCCTGTCGGCCGCCATGATCATGCTGCTCTTCGACCGCATCCTCCACACGACGTTCTTCCTTCCGGCGGGGCTCATCGTCTCGGGCGCGGCGTGGACGAACGCGGGAGGCGGCCAGCCGCTCCTGTGGCAGCACCTGTTCTGGTTCTTCGGACACCCCGAGGTCTACATCATGATCCTTCCCGCGATGGGGATCGTCTCCGACGTGATGGCGGTCTTCGCGCGGAAGCCCATCTTCGGGTACCGCTCGATGGCGTACGCGATGTGCGGCATCGCGGGGCTCGGGTGGATCGTGTGGGGGCACCACATGTTCCAGTCGGGCATGAATCCGTACCTCGGCACCACGTTCATGATCTCGACGATGGTCATCGCGGTCCCCTCGGCCATCAAGACGTTCAACTGGCTCGGGACGCTCTGGCGCGGCCAGATCCATTTCACGACGCCGATGCTGAACGCGATCGCGTTCGTCGCGATGTTCGCGATCGGCGGGCTGTCGGGCATCTTCATGGCCTCGACTCCGGTGGACATCTTCATCCACGACACGTACTTCATCGTCGGACACATCCACTACGTGCTCTTCGGAGGCTCGCTGTTCGGCGCTTTCGCCGGCCTCTATTTCTGGTTCCCGAAGATGTTCGGCCGCAAGATGAGCGAGACGTGGGGAAAGGTGCACTTCTGGCTGTCGCTCATCTTCTTCAACGGGGTCATGTTCCCGATGCACATCCTCGGCATGCGCGGGATGCAGCGCCGGATCTACGACTACACGCAGTACAGCCATCTCAAGGGTCTCCAGCCGCTCAACATCTTCATGTCGTTCTCCGCGTTCGCCCTCGGCGTGTCGCAGATCGTCCTCATCGTGAATTTCTTCTGGAGCCTGAAGTTCGGCGAGCGCGTCGGAAACAACCCCTGGAGGGCGAACACGCTCGAATGGCAGACCACCTCTCCGCCGCCGCACGAGAACTTCGCGGAGATCCCGATCGTGTACCACGGGCCCTACGAGTACAGCGTTCCGGGAATGGCCGAGGACTATCTTCCGCAGACGCAGCCGGCGTCGGCGCCGCTGTCGTCCCACTGATCGCGTGACGGCGGCGGCGGATTTCCCCCGGGGACTCGCGGCGATGGCGAAGATCCTCTTCGCCTCCACTTTCCTTCTCGTGATCGCGGGCGGGCTCGTGACGTCCACGGGATCGGGGCTGTCCGTCCCCGACTGGCCGACGACCTACGGACAGAACATGTTCACGTTCCCCCCTTCGAAGTGGGTCGGCGGGATCCGGTTCGAGCACTCGCACCGCCTGATCGCCGCGACCGTCGGCATGCTCACCGTCGCACTCGCCGTCCGGGCGTGGGCGGCCGGCGCTCCGCGCGCCGTGCGCGTGCTCTCGGCCGTCGCCGTCGCCGCGGTCTTGACGCAGGGATTGCTCGGCGGGTTGACGGTGAAGTACCTGCTTCCGACGCCGATCTCGGTCGCGCACGCGTGCCTCGCGCAATCCTTCCTTTCGCTCACCCTCGTCATCGCGATCCTGACCTCGAAGGCGTGGCGGGAGTCTTCGCGGCCGCTGTCGTTCTCCCCGGGCGAGCGGGCCGGCCTCGCCGCCGGGCTGCTCGCCTTCGCGGCCGTCTTCGTGCAGCTCGTGCTCGGCGCCTGGATGCGCCACAGCGACGCCGGGCTCGCGATTCCGGATTTCCCCGCGTCTTTCGGACATCCCGTGCCGGACCACTGGAACGCGAAGATCGCGGTCCATTTCGCCCACCGGGCCTGGGCGGCGTTCGTCGCGCTCGCGGTCTTCTCGTCGGCGTTCGTCGTCCGCCGCGCGCGCCGCGACGCCGCCCCGCGGCGCGTCTCGCTCGCCCTCTCGCTCCTCCTCCCGGTCCAGATGTTCCTCGGGGCGCTGTCGATCTGGTCTCGAAAGGCCGTCGTCTTCACGGTCGCTCATCAATCGACCGGCGCCCTGATCCTCGCGGGGACCGTCGCGCTCTCGATGGCGCTCGCGCGCGGCGAAAGCGCCGCGGCGGCGGACGTCCGGATCCGGCCGGCGGTGTCCGCGTGAGCTCGCGCCCGCTCGTTTCCGCCGAGACGCCGTCGCGCGTCCGCCCCGCGGATTTCGTGACGCTCGCCAAGCTCCGCGTGAACACGCTGGTCCTGGTGACGACGGCCCTCGGCTATCTGCTGGCGCGCCGTACCGTCGACGCGTGGACGCTCTTCCACGCGATTCTCGGCACCGGCCTCGTCGCCTCCGGCGCGGCGGCCTTCAACCAGATCTGGGAGCGGGAGCTCGACGCCAAGATGCGCCGGACGGCCCAGAGGCCGCTCGCGTCGGGGCGGATGGAGGTCCTTCCCGCTTCGCTCTTCGCGTTCGCCCTCGCGCTCGCGGGGCTGGCGCAGCTTTCCTTCGGCGTCAATCTGCTCGCGGCGTCGATCGCGGCGTCGACGCTCCTCCTGTACGTCCTCGTCTACACGCCGATGAAGCGGGTCACGTCGCTCGCGACGATCGTGGGGGCGGTCCCGGGGGCCCTTCCGCCGGTGATCGGCTGGGCGGCGGCCGGCGGCGGCCTGGCGCCCGGCGCGTGGGTCCTCTTCGCGATCCTCTTTTTCTGGCAGATGCCGCACTTCCTCGCGATCGCGTGGCTCTATCGCGCGGATTACGCCCGGGCGGGTTTCCCGATGCTTCCCGTGCTCGAGCCGGACGGCGCTTCGACGGGGCGGCAGGCGGTCCTCTACGCGGCGACGCTCGTGCCGGTTTCGCTCGCGCTGTCGACGCTCCGGGTGACGGGCCCCCTGTATTCGGCGGGCGCCGTCGTGTGCGGCGTCGCGTTCACCGCGGCGGCCGCGGCCTTCGCATTCCGGCGAACGACGTCCGCGGCGCGGTGGCTCTTCGCCGCGTCGATCGTCTATCTGCCGGCGCTCCTGATGCTGGCGTTCTTCGACGGGGGACGCGCGTGAGGAGGGACCCCCGGCCGGATCCGAACGATCCGGAGATCCGCCGGCGCCTGCGGCGCACGGCCTGGACGCTCGTCGCGGTGATGGCGGCGCTCGCGATCGGCGCGGCCTGTTTCATCGCCGCCAACGGCAAGAAGTCGCGCACCGTCCTGCATTCCGAATTCGCCGCCGCCGGGCGGCCGACGGCGGTCCGGGGATAGAGAAGGAGAGGAAGATGGAAATCCAGGAGAGCCCCTCGCAGACGCCGCACCGCCAGCCGCGGTACATGGCGATTTTCTGGTGGCTCCTCGCGCTGACGGTGCTCGAGGTGCTCGCCTCGATGAAGCTCCCCATCGGCGAGGGACCGAAGATCGTGCTGCTCGTGTCGATGGCGATCGTGAAGGCGCTGCTCGTCGCGCTCTATTTCATGCACCTGAAATTCGAGCGGCTGAGCCTCGGGGTGACCATCTCGCTCACCCTCGTGCTCGCGCTCATTCTGGTCACGGCGAACCTGATGCAATGGCTGTTCCATTCGCCGTCGACCGTGATGCCCCCCCACTGACCGAGACAACGAGGAGACGAACGAAATGGAAGCGATGACCCTCACGCACGGGATGGAAACGGAAGGCGGCGTCGGCCTTCCCGACAAGAAGCTCGGGATGTGGGTGTTCCTCTGCTCGGAGGTGATGTTCTTCACCGGTTTGATCGGCGGCTACATCGTGCTGCGGTTCGGATCGCCGATGTGGCCGGTGCCGAGCACGGTCCTGAACGTTCCGCTGACGGGGTTCAACACGTTCCTCCTGATCTGCTCGTCGGTGACGATGGTCCTCGCGCTCGCGGCGATCCAGCGGGGCGACGAGGCGAGGATGAAGCGATTCCTCGTCGCGACGTGCCTGATCGGAGCCGGATTCCTTTCGGTCCAGGTCGTCGAGTACCGCCACCTCCTCTTCGTCGAGCACTTCACGCCGTCGAAGAGCCTGTTCGGTTCGGTCTTCTTCACCACGACGGGGTTCCACGGCTTTCACGTGCTCTGCGGCGTGATCTGCATGACGTTCGTCACGATCAAGGCGTTCCGCGGGAAGTACAGTCAGGCGGATCACCAGGGGGTCGAGAACATCGGCCTGTACTGGCACTTCGTGGATCTCGTCTGGATCATCCTCTTCACGGTGATCTACCTCATCTGACGACGGCTTCTTCCGGGTTCCGCTTCAAGAGCCCGGCGGGCGCGGCGATCCTCGCGGGGCTCCTGCTCCTCCTCTTCGCGGCCGGAGCGTGGCTGAAGACGCTCGCGACGCGCGCTCCCGAGCGGCTGCCGGACCTCGGCCCCGCGCCGCCGTTCTCGGCGCGCGACGCGGGCGGGCGCCCGTGGACCGAACCCGACCTCGACGGCAGGATCTGGATCGCCGACGCGGTGACGTCCGAATGCGGCGGTTGCCTCGTCCGGAATCTCCGGATGACGGACCTGCAGACGTCGTTCGCGCGCGCGGGGGACGTCGTCCTCGTCACGTTCGTCGCCGATCCGTCGCTCGCGGCGCCGGAGAAGCTCCGCGAGCTCGCCCGGACGTTCGGAGCGGTCCCCGGGCGATGGACGTTCGTCGCGGGCATGCCGCCGTTTCCGGGAGACCGGTTCGTCGCCGTCGATGCGGCGGGGCGCCTCCGGGCGAGCATCGCCGATTCCGACCCGGCTCTCGCCTCGCGGCTGCTGGACGCGGCCGGCGACTTGCTGCGCGAGCGCCATCGGTGATTCGAAACGGAAGAAGTCCTGGCCCGCCGGGTCGAGCGGCTCCGCCGCTTCAACTCGGCGCGTCCTAAAGCTTCGGAGCGGTCGCGAACGGACGGCCGAACCGGGCGAGGCGGGGCCCCTTCAGGATCTCCGGGTGCCAGCTCCAGAAGATGCCTTCCGCCTTGCCGAGCAGGTCGGAGACCGGCCGGGGTCCGAAATAGCGCGCGTCGCGGCTGTCGTCGCGGTTGTCTCCCATCAGGAAGACGGAGCCCGGGGGGACGACGACGGGTCCGAACGTCCGCATGGCCGGCCGATCGGGGAGGACCTGGACCGGGTGCGGCCTTCCCCCGAGGTCTTCCGTTCCGACCCATCGGAACGGCTCCTCTCCGTCCGGGGCGACGGGGTGCATCCGGAGCGTCTGGGAGACGCCGTTGACGAAGAGGCGCTCGTTCTGGAGGCGGACGACGTCCCCCGGCAGCCCGACGACGCGTTTGACGAGGGGGACGGCGCCTCCGTCGGGGTTTCGGAGCACGACGACGTCGCCGCGCCGCGGGGAGCCCGTCGGGAACAGGCGGAGCGCGGTGAACGGAAACCGGATCTGGTACGCGCACTTGAGAACGAACACCCGATCCCCTTCGAGGATCGTCGGCTTCATCGAGCCGGTCGGAACCTGGTACCAGTCGGCGAGGACCGACCGGCCGGTGAAGAGGAGGAGCGCGATCAAGGCGAGCTGGCGGAGCTCTCCCAGGATGCGCGCGGCGCGGCTCGGAGGGGACACCTCGGGCGGGGCTTCGGGGGCGTGGTCGGGCATGGGAGCCGAAGGCTATACGCCCGGACGGGAGGCGTCAAACGCTGCGCGGCGGGCCGCGATTGCGATACGATCCCGGCGATGTTCCGCCGGGTCTCGACTCTCCTGCTCGCGATTTCCCTCGCCGCCTCGACGCGGATCGCCCAGGCGTGCCCGCTCTGCGCGGACAATCTCGCCAACGACGTCTACGGCAAGAATCCGACGCAGCTCGGGCGTGGATTCTTCTGGTCGATCATCTTCATGATGGCGCTGCCGTTCGTGACGGTCGGAATCGTCGCCGCGCGGATCCTGATCGCCCGACGCCGGCGGAGCGCCGCGCGCGACGCCGCCGCGGGCGGGGCTTCGCCCGAACGCGCCGGCGCGATGGGGCTTCCCGAAGCCTCTTCCTGACGCGGGCCGGGCTTCTCCCGCCGTGATCCCGTACGAAAAGCTTCCCGCGGTGAACGCGGCGTTGAACGGCCTCTGCGCGGTGCTGCTCCTGATCGGATTCGGCTTCATCCGGCGGCGGAACGTCGCCGCGCACCGGCGCACCATGAAGACGGCGTTCGTCGTCTCGGTGATCTTTCTCGCGAGCTATCTCACGTACCACGCGCACGCCGGCGTTCATCGCTACCCGGGCCGCGGGCTCGAGAGGACGCTCTACCTCGGGATCCTCGCGACCCACACCGTGCTCGCCGCCGCCGTCGTCCCGCTCGTTCTCCGCACTCTGTATCTCGCGACGCGGAGCCGGTTCGTCGAGCATCGCCGCATCGCGCGGTGGACTCTGCCGATCTGGTTCTACGTATCGGTGACCGGAGTCGTCGTGTACCTCATGCTCTATCGGATCGCGCGGTGAACCTCGGCGCCGCCGCCGCGACCGCGGCGGTCTCCTCGCTCCTTCGCGCCTACGACTTGACCTGGCGCATCGAGCGGGTGCACGGCGAGCGGTGGACGCGGCTTCGCGATTCCGGCGATCCGTTCATCTTCGCGCTCTGGCACGGCCGGATGCTCGTGCCCATCTGGTCGCATCGCGGGCAGCGGGTCGCCACGATGGCTTCGAAATCGAAGGATGGGGAGATCATCACGAGGTGGCTCGCCGGACACGGCTACGTGCCGGTGCGCGGCTCGACGAACAAGGGGGGCGCGCGAGGCATCGTGCGGCTCGCCCGCCTCGTCGCCGAAGGCCACCCGGCGGCGCTGACGGTGGACGGGCCGAAGGGCCCTCCGCGCGCCGTGCAGGAAGGGATCGTGACGCTCGCCCGCCGCACGGGGGCGTGGATCCTTCCGATATCGGGGAGCGCGACGCGGCCGCGTTTCCTGAAGTCGTGGGACCGATACCTCGTGCCGAAGGCCTTCTCGCGGAATTTCGTCGTGTACGCCGAACCTTTCCGGATCGGGGCCGAGGACGACGCGGCGGCCTGCGCAAGGATCAAGGCGGGGATCGACTCGGCCACGGCGGAGGCCGACGCGCGGGCCGGAGTGATCCCCCCCGCGCCGTGGTGAGATCGCGCGGGCCCGTCAGGAAGCTTTTTGCGGAATGAGTTCTTCGAGCGGCTCGGCCTCGTTCCAGCGGATCCCGCAGGCGGCCAGCAGCGCGGCGTCCTTCTTCGCGATGTCCCCCCGTCGCTCCGCCCGGACGACCCAAAATTTGCGGATCGGGCTCGTCACGACGCGGTTGGCGAACTCGAGACGCAGCCCGCGCGCCGC
Organism: Thermoanaerobaculia bacterium; assembly: GCA_035717485.1. Lineage (NCBI taxonomy): Bacteria > Pseudomonadati > Acidobacteriota > Thermoanaerobaculia > Thermoanaerobaculia bacterium. The sequence continues at coordinate 25,825 of DASTIQ010000217.1, forward strand.
GACGACCCGCGTCTGGATGATGCTTCCTCCCCAGGTGCACCCGTTGATCGCCGTCCGCGCGGGACCGCCTCCGTTCCGGTCGAACCACCCGCCGGCGACCTGGTAGCTCGAGTCGTCCGCGACACGGATCGTGTACACCGAGTTCTCCGTCTCGACGAAGACGTGATCCCCCCGGCGCAGCTCCGCCTTTCGCAAGGCTTCGCACTGCTCGTCGTGCCCGAGAATCCGGGAGAGCGTTCGCGCCACGACCGTCATCGAGTTGCGCCTTTTGCAACTCGCGTGCACGAGATCGATCGCGGCGACTGGGGAGGCCGGTTTTCCGCCTGACTGGAAGTCACGAGAACCTCTTGCCCTATTGTACGCGCCCGAACGGGAAGGGTTTCAATTTCGGGGTGTTGCGGATCGGAGAACGGAGGGTTCGACGGGAGCCGCATCGCCTTCTCCGTGGAGCGGCGAACGACGCCGAGCGGGTCTCCGGAACGGGCGATTAGGCGGCGGGGCGGACGACGCGCCGATACTCGGAGTCCCGCTCGAACGGTTCCCGTCCGGTCTCGCGGATCATCTCCTCGAAAGCGGAGCGGGTCATCCCGCGCGCGGTCTTCGCTCCGGCGGCGTGGGTGATCGTCTCCTCGACGAGCGTCCCGACGAGGTCGTCCGCGCCGAAAGAAAGGGCGACCTGGGCGAGCTTCGTCCCGATCTGGATCCAGTAGGCCTTGACGTGCGGGAAGTTGTCGAGCATCAGGCGCGAGGCGGCGATCACCCGGAGGTCGAGCTGCCCGGACGTTTCGGGCAGGTGCGCGAGCGGCGTGTTCTCGGGATGGAAGGCGAGCGGGATGAGGCCCGTGAAACCGCCCGTCTCGTCCTGGAGCTCGCGCAGCCGGACCAGGTGATCGACGCGCTCCTCGACCGTTTCGACGGAGCCGTAAAGGATCGTCGCGTTCGTCCGCACCCCGTTTTCGTGGCACACCTTCGCGACTTCGAGCCACCGTTCTCCCGAGATCTTGTTCCTGCAGATCACGTCGCGCACGCGGCGCGCGAAGATCTCGGCGCCTCCGCCGGGGCAGGAGTCGAGCCCGGCCTCCCGGAGCGCGAGGACGGTGTCGCGGAGCGAGCGCTTGCCGACGCGGGCGATCCAGTCGATCTCGACCATCGTCCAGGCCTTCAGGTGCACGCCCGGAAACTCCCGCTTCAGGGCCGAGAGCAGACCCGTGTAGTACTCGAACGGCCAATAGGGGTGCAGACCGCCGACGACGTGGAACTCGGTCACCGCCTCGCTGTATCCCTCCCGCGCGTGCCGGAGGCATTCCTCGATTCCCATCTCGTAGCCGCCCGGCTCGTTGACCTTTTTCGCCCAGGCGCAGAGAGCGCAATCGACCCAGCAGAGGTTCGTCGGGTTCAGGTACCGGTTGACGTTGAAATACGCCGCGTTTCCATGCTCGCGCTCCCGCACGAAGTTCGCGAGCCGGCCCACCCCGAGGAAGTCCCGGGTCGTGAAGAGGGTGGCCCCGTCCTCGAACGAGAGCCGCTCCCGCGCCGCGACCTTTTCGGCGATCGGGAGGAGGTCGGAGCCGCGAAACGACCCGGGCAGGTTCTCGATCACCCGCCTATTCTATCTTTCCGCTCCGCCCGGCAACCGCCGGTCGAGCCATTCGAGCGTCCTCTGCCATGCGTCGACCGCGGCGTCGGCGCGGTACGAGGAACGCTCGTCGTTGAAGAAGCCGTGCCCCGCTCCGGGATAGGACACGATCTCGAAGGTCTTTCCGAGATCCCGCAGGCGCACGCCGACCGCCTCCACGTCGGCGGGGGGGATCGACGCGTCTTCCGCGCCGAAGAACGCGAGGAGCGGACATGCGATCGCGTCCGCTTCGGGGAGGAGCGGCCGGAGCTTCATTCCCGGTCGCTCGCGGGCGATCCCGCCGCCGTAGAAGCAGACGGCCGCCGCGACGTCCGTCCGGCAGGCGGCGAGGAACGCCGCGAATCCTCCCACACAGAATCCGACGGCGGCGATTCGCTCCCCGTCGACGGCCGGATCGGAGCGCAGGCGCGCCAGAGCGGCCCGGACGTCCGTCGCGATCCCGCCGTTGGTGAGCGCCCCCAGATGCGGGCGCACCGCGGAGAAGTCTTCGTATCCGAACGTCCGGGCCGGTCCTTCGCGGTGGTAGAGCTCGGGGGCGAGCGCGACGTAGCCTTCCCGCGCGAACCGCCGGCAGACCGATCGAATGTGGTCGTCCACCCCGAACGCCTCCTGCAGCACCAGAACGGCGGGATTCCGTTCCCCGTCGGGGGGAGCGGCGCGATGCGTCTCCATCGGTCCCTCCGGCGTCTCGACGACGATGCGATCCTCGGTCATCGGCTCCTCCCGGCCGTCCAGAGCGTATCGCAGGGCGTTCCGGCGCCGGACCGTCCGCCCCTCCGTCGGCGCGACCGGGATATGATCGGCCCGTGGGACCGGTCTGGAAGCTCGTCAAGGGCACGAAAAACGTCTGCTCGCAGTGCGGGAAGGAGATCCTCGACTATCCCGCGGTGGGGCGCATCGTCGATTTCCAGTTCCTCGTCTCGGAGCGCTTCTGCTGGGATTGCTACCGTTACAACGCCGCGTTCCTCGACGAGGTGGATCCCCAGTCCATGCACCCGTTCCAGCCGGTCACGAAACCGCTGATTCCCTGACCGCCCTCCGGCCGAAGATTCCGGGCGTGGCGAGGGCCGCCCCGGTGAGGATCATCGCGCCCCCCGCGAAGAACCGTCCGCCGACCCGTTCGCCGAGGACGAGCGCGCCGAGCGTCACCGCGACGAGCGTGTCGATCAGCGGGATCGCCCCGATCGTCGCCATCGGCACGCGGGGGATCAGCCGGAAGAGCGCGAGAAAGGCGATCACCGTTCCGAAGAGCGAAAGGTAGACCAGAGCGCCGGCCGAGCGCGCCGTCCATCGCGAACGAACTCCGGTCTCGAAGACGAAGGAGAGCGCGAAGAGGAACGCGGACCCGACGAGCGTCTGTCCCCACAGGTTCACCCGGGGCGGAACTCTCGCGAGGCGCCTCTTCATCCAGACGTTCGCGAAAGCGGAGGCGATCGAGGCGCCGAGGGGAAGGAGCGCGGCGACCGGGAACCTTCCTCCCCCGAGCGCCGTCTCGACGGCGGGAAGCTCGAGGAGCACGACTCCGGCCAGACCCACGACCGCGGCGACGGCGACGGCCGGGCGGAGCGGCTCGTCCGGAAGGAGCGCGTGCGCGAAGAGCGATATCCAGATCGGAAAGCTCGCGAAGAGGACGGCCGTCATTCCCGAGTCGATCGTCCGCTCCGCCGCGAAGACCAAGGCGTACGAAACCCCGATCTGAAGGAATCCGGCGAGCGCGATCGCGCGGATCTCGGAGGCGTTCGGCCGGCGGCCGCCGCGGAACGCGAAGACCGTGAGAACGAGGCACGCCGATCCCATCCGCATCCCGGCGAAGCGGAACGGCGGGAGGTCGGGAAGCCCGAGCTTGATCACGAGCCACGTCGATCCCCAGATCGCGCAGCAGATCGAGTAGAGCAGGAGGGTCTTGCCGCGCATCGGGCGGACTCTAGCAGGGAGAATGGGGGGAGCGCGGCGACGCATCGAACGAATACGGGCGCGTGCACCGTCCGCGGGCTCAACGTACGCGGGACCGTGCGCGCGGCGAGGGGGCGACGGCGATCGCGGTCGAGTCGCTCGTTCGACCGGTTCCCCGACCAATCGGCACCCGACGAGAAAAAGAGGCGGACCGGCTTTGGGTCCGGAGAGGGGGCCCTCCGGAGCCGGTCCGCCTTACCCGAAAACTAGCCCCGCTGGATCTTCATCGCGCGGAGACTCGTCGACGAAGCCACGACCAGTCGGTACTTGTACACGGTGAGCGTGTGCAGCGTGGAGCCCGATCCGGCCGAGTTCCTGACCGTCAGGGTCACGGTGTACGTTCCGGATTTCGAGAACCGGTGCGACGGGTTCTGCAGGCTCGACGTGTTCGAGGCACCCGACGCGGTGTCGCCGAAGTTCCACGACCAGGACGTCGGAGAGCCGGTGGACGTGTCCGTGAACTGTTCGGTCAGCACCTTTCCGCCGTAGGCCGCCGTGAACGAGGCGACCGGAGCGACGACCGGGGCGTTGATCGCGACGGTGTTCGTCGTCGAAGCGCTCCCCGCGCTGTTGGTGGCCGTCAGACGGATCGTGTAGGTCCCGGCGACGCTGTAGACGTGGGTCGGGTTCTTCGCGGTCGAGGTGTTCGACGTCGAATACGGATCGCCGAAATTCCACGACCACGAAGTGGGGGAATTCAGCGTCGTGTCCGTGAATTGCACGGTCTGGCCCGCGGACGCCGGGTTCGGCGTGATCGAGAAGTGGGGGTCCGGGAGAGCCGCGGCCGGGGCCGAGACGGTGACTGCCTGCGATGCCGACGCGCTCCCGGCCGCATTGGAGGCCTTCAGGGTGACCGTGTACGTGCCGGCGCTCGCGTAGACGTGGGTCGGACTTTCGGTCGTCGACGTCCCTCCGTCGCCGAACGTCCACGACCAGGAGGTCGGCGATCCGGTCGAGGTGTCGGTGAACTGGGTCGATTGGTTCGGCGCGGGAACCGACGGCGAGAAGGAGAAGCTCGGAACGGGGGCGGTCGCCGCCGGATTCACGGTGACCGTGTTCGTCGTCGACGCGCTTCCGGCGCCGTTCGTGACCGTGAGCCGCACCGTGTACGTGCCGGCAGCCGCATAGGCGTGAGTGGGATTCTGCGCGGTCGAGGTGTTGGTCGTCGACGCGGCGTCGCCGAAATTCCAGCTCCACGCGGTGGGGGAGTTGAGCGAGGTGTCGGTGAACTGGACGGTCTGGTTCGCCGCCGCCGGGTTCGGGGAGATCGAGAAGTGCGGATCGGGCGCCGTCCCGGTGGACGTCGCCGCGCTCTTCGGCAGCAGCACGAAAACGTTGAACTCGGGTCCGGATGCCGGCGGCGTGGTCCAGCCGACGGGAGCGGCGACGGACAAGCCGGTCATCGGGAGCGAGATCGATCCTCCGCCGTACGTGCCGGTGAGGACCGGCGCGCCGAACCAGTCCTGCGCGTTCCGGACTTCGAACGCCTGACCGACGGTGAGAACGCCGCTGACGTCGACCGGGACGGTCGCGGCGAGGCCCCAGTTGTAGACCGTGATGTTGGCGCGGCCGGCCTCGTACTTGTTCGGACGCACGACGACCTTCAGGTTGGCCGGGTCCGAGGAGTAGAAGGTGTTCGACGGATACTGCGAGGAGGTCCAGTTCACGAGAGACGAATAGATCGCGTTCCCGGTCAGGGTCGTGTTCGTGTTGGCGGAATTCAGGTCGTACTCGCCGTTCCCGGAGTAGTTCCCCGTCATCTGCGGGTTCGACGCGCCGATGCCGTAGGGGTAGTAACCCATGTTGAGGTTGATCCCGTTGCCCCACGCCGTGTAGTAGAGACTGTTGTTCGCGACGATCGGGTTCTGGGCGACCACGCCGCCGCCGATGATGATGTTGTTGGCGGGGCTGTCGACGATCGAGCCGTTGTTGAAGATCGTGTTTCCCTCGATGTCGAAGTTGTTGAGATACGCGGTCTCGGATCCATAGCACTGGATCCCGTTCTGGAAGTTCTCGAAGATGATGTTGTCCTTGATGGCCATCGTCCCGGTCAGGTTCTGCAGATAGAGGCCATGTCCGTGCCCGCGATCCGGCGCGTCCCAGCCGTCGTAGTAGATGACCGAACCGTAGAACTCGCTTCCGACCGCTTCCTTCCAGAGGCCGGCGTCCTGGATGTCGTGGATGATCAGGTTGATGAACTTCAACCCCGCGCCGGTGCGCGAAGTCTGCTCGGTCGCCAGGTTGCCGCGCCCGATGTCGGTCGGGTTCGAGCCGGTCTGCGACGAAACGCGATTCGGATCGGAGCTCATCACTTCGAAGCCCCAGTACCAGGTGTAGGAGCCCGAGACCATCAGGATCGACGTCCAGCCCGAGTTGCCTCCGTCGATCGTGGCGCGCTCGCCGGGATACTGCCGCACGACGATCGGTGCGGCCGAGGTCCCGTTCAGATACGAGGAATACGTGCCGTGATAGACGCCGCCGCGCAGCCAGATGGTGTCGCCGGGTTTGGCGACGGTCTGGTTGAGGGCGGTCTGGAGGTCCCAAGGACTCGAAATCGAGCCGGTGCCGGAGGACGAGCCGCCGGGCGCGGCGTAGAAATCGGTGGCGCGGGCGGCGCTCGCGGCGGCCAGCACCGCCGCTCCGAGAAAGAGCCATCGGAGAGCACCCCGGGGCGCCGTTTCCCGGCGGAGAGCGGCCGCACGGACGCGGGTCTCCCCGGAAAGGCGCGGGAATTCCGCGCGCAGGACTCGATTCGAATTCATTGTTCCCCCTCGTTGCCTGGTTGGATCCGCTTCGCTCGGACGAGACGCCCAAAATCGCCCCGTTCGGAAGTGGCTTCACGGTAAAGGCGCAGGGCGCGCGGGGACTACTGGTCGAGGTGTCAAAAAAAGAACAGGAATGCCGCCGTCCCCCGCCCTGTCCGCAGGGTCAGGCACGGGAATTGCGAACCTCCTCCGTGCGGAGATGGAAAATCGCTTCCTGAGGAAAGTTGCCCCTGCGCCGGGAAGCGGCTACGCTCCGAGCGTGGGCAACGTTTCGGACAAGAAGCCCATTACCGTCTGTCTTTTCTGGGTCCATCCTCTCGTCCGCTCGGAGTTCGAGCGTGCGCTCCCCGGCCGCGAATTCCGACTCGAAACGCTGCGCCTCGAGCCGAAGCTCGACGTCCGGCAGATCGACGTGCCGCTCTCCTCGCTCTACGTGCTCGACGGGGCCTACGCCCGCGTCGCCGCCGAGGCGCTGGTCTCGGCCGTCCTCGTCCGGAACCCGGCCGGACGTGCGCTCGTCGTCGCCGAGGCGTTCGACGAAGCCTCCGCGTTCCCCCTCCTCCGCCTCGGCGTCAAAGGGCTCCTCACCTACGCGGAGCTCGGCGAGCGGCTCTCCTCGGCCCTCGAAGAGGTCGCGGAAGGGGGATTCTGGGTTCCGCGCGCGCTCCTCTCCCGCTTCATCGACACGACGCTCACGAACTCGTCTTCGCGCGCCCTTCCGGCCGCCGGGCTCACGCCCACCGGCCTGACCCGCCGTGAGCAGGAAGTGTTGAACGACCTCCTCGAGAATTTCTCGAACAAGGAGATCGCCAAGCGCCTCCGGATCTCCGAGCGCACGGCGAAATTCCACGTCTCGAACGTGCTCGCGAAGTACGGCGTGCGCCGGCGCGCCGACCTGATCCTCCTTTCCTACACCGACTCCCGGCGCGGCTGACGCGAACGCCGCGGAGGGGCGCCGGACGGGGACAGGGCCTCGCTCTCGCGGGTTTTATTCCGTCCCGGCCGGGCCCCGCGAGCCCTCCAACTCACTGGCATGCGGTGTGCTTCGTCACCCCGGTGATGCCTCTACTCAAACGTGAGCCCGACGTTTTTCCGGAGAGCCTTTTCGCCTCGCCCGGCGGCGCTCCCTGGACCGTCGCGCACGTGCGGAGCCGCCAGGAGAAAGTGCTCGCGCGGTTCCTCTCGCCGATTGGAATTCCGTTCTACGCGCCGCAGCGGGAGAAGCGGGCGCGCCGCAACGGACGGAACTTCGTCTCCTACCTCCCGCTCTTCCCCGGCTACGTGTTCCTCCGGGCGGCCGCGGAGGAGCGCGCGCAGATCTGGCGGAGCAACGTCGTGGTCCGGATGATCGACGTGCCCGACCAGGATCTGCTCGAGACGGAGCTCGCGCAGATCCACCGGCTGCAGCGTTCCGGCGCGCGGCTCGCCGCCGTGCGAGCGCTCGACCCGGGAGAGCCGGTCCGGGTCGTGGACGGACCCTTCGAGGGATATCTCGGCATCGTGGTCCGGGAGAGAGGCGCGGAGCGCCTTCTCGTCTCGGTTTCTCTTCTGCGGAAGACCGTCGCCGTCGAGTTCGAACGCGAGATGCTCGCGCCGCTCTCGATTCCCGCCGTTCTTCCGCCCGCGTCCGTCCCGGTCCTCTGACCGGACTCCCGGCGCGGAGCACAGCGACGCATCTGTCGGTACACCGAAAGGGGCGGAGCCTGCGCCCCGGCGAGGAAAAGGAGGAAATCCCCATGTCGAGCGTTTCCGTCGTCGAGTTCGAGCGCCCCGCCGAAACCGCCGAAGCCCGTGCCGCCCGGCTGCTCGAACGGATCCGTTCGCGCGAGGCCCGCGTCGGCGTCGTCGGTCTCGGGTACGTGGGCCTTCCGCTCACGCTCGTGTTCAGCGAAAAAGGGTTCCCCGTCGCGGGCTTCGACCTCGACGGCGAAAAGGCGAAGATGCTGGCGGCCGGGCGGTCGTACATCCGGCACATCGACGGGGAGCGCGTCGCGCGGGCGAACGCGACCGGCCGGTACTCGGCGACGAACGACTTTCGCGGCATCGCCGATTGCGACGCCGTGCTGATCTGCGTCCCGACGCCGCTGACCCCCCAGCGCGAGCCGGACATGACCTACGTGGTCGCGACCGCCCGCGAGATCGCGGAGAACCTGCGCGAAGGGCAGCTCATCGTCCTCGAATCGACGACGTATCCGGGCACGACCGACGAGCTCGTTCGCGGGATCCTCGAGGAGAAGACGGGATTGAGGTGCGGCGAGGACTTCTTCCTCGCATTTTCCCCGGAGCGCGAGGACCCGGGGAATCCCCGGTTCGGAACGGCGACGATTCCCAAGGTCGTCGGAGGCGTCGACGAACGCTCCGGCGACGTCGCGCAGGCGCTCTACGACGCCGTCATCGAAGCCGGGACGGTGCGGGTATCCCACTCCCGCGCCGCCGAGGCGACGAAACTGGTCGAAAACATCTTCCGGGCGGTCAACATCGCGCTCGTCAACGAGCTCAAGATCGTGTTCGAGCGGCTCGGCATCGACATCTGGGAGGTGCTCGACGCGGCGTCCACGAAGCCGTTCGGATTCATGCGGTTCAACCCCGGCCCGGGATGGGGCGGGCACTGCATTCCCCTCGACCCGTTCTACCTCGTCTGGAAAGCGCGCGAGTACGGGATCACGCCGAAGTTCATCGAGCTCGCCGGCGAGGTGAACATCCAGATGCCGCACTACGTCCTCGGAAAGCTCCAGCTCGCGCTGAACGACCGCGGAAAGCCGACGCGGGGGAGCCGCATCCTGGTCCTCGGCCTCGCGTACAAGAAGGACGTCGACGACGCGCGGGAGAGCCCGGCGTTCGAGCTCATCGACGGACTCCTCCGCCTCGGGGCGGACGTCAGCTATCACGATCCCCACGTCGCGAAAGCGCCGCGGATGCGCACCTGGCCCGACCTCCCGCCGATGGAGTCGACGTCGCTGACCGCCGAGAACCTCGCCACCCAGGACGCCGTTCTGATCGTGACCGACCACAGCGCGGTCGATTACGAGCTCGTCGCGCGTCACGCTCCGCTCGTCGTCGACACGCGCGGCATCTACCGCAACGGCCACCGGAACGTCGTGCGCGCGTGAAGACCATGGCGCCCGACTTCGACCGCGAGAGCGTCCTCGTCACCGGGGGCGCGGGGTTCATCGGCTCGCATCTCGTCGACGCGCTGCTCGCGCGCGGAGCGCAGGTGCGGGTGCTCGACAACCTCTCGACCGGGAGCCGCCGGAATCTCGCCCATGCCGCGGAGCGGATCGATTTTCGGCTCGGCGACATCCGCGATCCCGATGCCGTCCGGGAGGCCATGCGCGGCGTGAACCGGGTCTTCCACCAGGCGGCGCTCGGCTCCGTTCCCCGGTCCCTCGAAGACCCGGGCACCACCCTGGACGTCAACGTCACCGGAACCGCGCGCGTGTTCGCGGGCGCGCGCGACGCGGGCGTGCGGCGCGTCGTCTACGCGTCGTCGTCGAGCGTCTACGGCGACAGCGACAAGCTTCCGAAGCGCGAAGGGGAGGAAGGAAAGCCCCTTTCCCCGTACGCGCTCTCCAAGCGGATGGACGAGGAGCTCGCGGACACGTTCCAGCGCTGCTTCGGCATGGAGCTCGTCGGCCTCCGCTATTTCAACGTGTACGGACCGCGGCAGAACCCCGACGGCGCGTACGCGGCGGTCATTCCCCGCTTCTTCAAGGCGTACCTCGGCGGGCAGCCGCCGGTGATCTTCGGGGACGGGGAGCAGAGCCGGGATTTCACGTTCGTGGCCGACGCCGTCGCCGCGAACCTCCTGGCTTCGGCAGTGGACGCGAGCTGCTGCGGGAGGGCGTACAACGTCGCCGGGGGCCGCCGGACGACGCTTCTCGAGCTCGCGCGGCTCGTCGGCGAGGCGGCGGGCTCCTCCCGGGAGCCGCGCCACGCCCCGGAGCGTTCGGGCGACGTCCGTCACTCGCTCGCGGACCTCACGCTCTCGCGGAACACGCTCGGCTACTCCCCGGAATTCGATCTTCCCGAGGGACTCCCCCTCTCCCATCGCCACTATCTCGAATCTCTCGCCGCCTCGCTCCAGGCCGAGCCGGAGAGGATTCCGGTCGCGCGCTGACGCGCTCGAGAGGCCCGATGTCGTCGATCTCCGAGTCTTCGCGCCTTCTTCCGGAGCGGATTCCCGGGCTCCGCCGAGCCGAGACCGCCCCATCGGCACGTTTCGCGGTCGAAGAGCAGGCGCGCCGCCGGCCGGGGGCGCTCGCTCTCTCCGCCGGCGCCCGGCGCCTCACGTTCGGCGAGCTCGATGCGCTCGCCGAGACCTTCGCGGCGGAGCTCGCCGACACCGGAGTCTCCGCGGACCGGCCGGTCGCGATCGTCCTGGCCGATCCGGGCGACCGCGCCGTCGCTTCTTTGGCCGCGTGGAAAGCCGGCGCCGCGTACCTCCCGCTCGACCCCGATGCCCCCCGGAGCCGGCTCGCGTTCATGGTGCGCGACTGCGCGGCACCGCTCGTCGTCGCCGAGGACGAGGCGACATGGCTGGAGCTGGGCGCCCCCGTGATCCCGTTCCGCCGCGATCGGCCGGCGCGCGCCGGGGGACGTCGCCCGGAGCCGGACGGCTCGTCGGGACTCGCCTACGTCATCTACACGTCGGGCTCGACCGGGACCCCGAAGGGCGTCGAGATCGAGCACGGAAGTCTTTCGAATCTGATCGCCTGGCACCGTCGGGCGTTCGGCGTCGGGCCCGCCGATCGAGCGTCGCAACTGGCCAATCCGGCCTTCGACGCGGCGGTCTGGGAGCTGTGGCCGTCTCTGGCGGCGGGCGCGAGCGTCCATTTTCCCGATCCCGCCCTCCGCGGCGATCCGGCGCGGCTCCGCGAGTGGATGCTCGCGGAAGGGATCAGTGTCGCGTTCGCCCCGACGCCCGTCGCCGAGCGTCTCCTCGCGCTCGACTGGCCCGCCGACGCGGCGCTCCGGCTCCTCCTGACGGGCGGCGACGTCCTGCATCGACGCCCGCCGGCCGGTCTCCCGTTCCGTCTGGTGAACAACTACGGCCCGACGGAGGCAACGGTGGTCGCGACTTCCGGATTCGTCGTCCCCGCGTCCTCCCTCGCGGGAGGGCTGCCGTCGATCGGGAGCCCGATCGACGGCGTCGAGGCGCTCGTCCTCGACGAGCGGGGAGAACTTTGCCCGGACGGGGAGCCCGGGGAGCTGTGCCTCGCGGGGGCCGGCCTCGCGCGCGGATACGTCGGGGGGACCGCGAGGCACCCGGGCGGGTTCGCCCCTCATCCCTTCCGAGGAGGCGAGCGGATGTATCGCACGGGCGACCGGGTGCGCCGGCGCCACGACGGTCGGTTGGAGTTCCTCGGGAGGCTGGACGGACAGGTCAAGATCCGCGGATTCCGGGTCGAGCCGGCGGAAATCGAGGCCGCCCTCGAGACGCACCCCGATGTGCGGTCGAGCCTCGCCGTCGCGAAGACGGAGCGGGACGGAGAAGTTCGTCTCGTCGCCTACGTCGTTTCCGAAGAGGGCCGGCGGCCGGCGGATCTCCGCGAACATCTCCGCTCCCGTCTTCCCGAATACATGGTGCCGTCGGTGTTCGTGACGATCGACGAGTTCCCGCTGACGTCGCACGGAAAGATCGACCGCGAAGCGCTTCCCGCGCCGCCGCGGGAAACGCCGGGCGCTTCGGCCGGCCGGCCGCCCGGATCGACGGCCGAGGCGCGCGTCGCGAAGATCGCGGCGGAGCTCCTCCGTCTCGACCGGATCGGAGTCGACGAGAATTTCTTCTCGCTCGGCGGGCACTCGCTCCTGGGAACCCAGATGATCGCTCGCGTCCGCGACGCGTTTGGCATCGAGCTTCCCCTCCGCACGATCTTCGAGGCGCCGACCGTCTCCCGGCTCGCGGCCGAGGTCGAGAAAGCCGTGCGGCGCCGGGTCGACGAAATGAGCGAAGAGGAGGCGCGGCGCATCGCGGGCGCGGGAGAGGGCGCATGAGCACCGTTCCGTCGGCCCGACCGGAGTCCGATCCGTCGCTCTCCCTCTTCCAGCTCCTCGATCCGGCGGTGCTCGCGAACCCGTATCCGCTCTACGCGCGGCTCCGGACCGAAGATCCCGTCCACTGGGACCCCTTCCTTCATGCGTGGGTGGTGACCCGGTACGCCGACGTGCTGACGGTCCTGCACGACTATTCGGCGGACCGGACGCCGACGCCCGATCAGCTCGCGGCGATGGGGCTCGAGAGCCTGACGCCGATCGCCGCCGTCATGGTCCGACAGATGCTCTTCATGGATGCGCCGGCCCACACTCGGCTGCGGGGGCTGGCGTCGGTCGCGTTCTCTCCCCGCCGCGTCGAGGTGCTGCGCGGGCACATCCAGGAGATCGCCGACCGCCTCATCGACGGCGCGCCGGGGGGCCGGATGGACCTCATCGATCAGTTCGCGAACCCGCTTCCCGCGATCGTGACGGCGGAGATGCTCGGCGTTCCGGTCGAAGACCACGACCGGCTCAAGCGCTGGTCCGCGGATTTCGCCGAGATGCTCGGGAACTTCCAGCACAACCCGGACCGCGTGCCGCGGGTCCTCCGGAGCGTCGAGGAGATGACGGCGTACTTCCGGGAGGCGATCGCCTCGCAGAGCCGCGCGCCGCGCGAGGGCCTCGTGCGGTCGCTGCTGACGGCCGAGATCGACGGAGATCGCCTGAGCGAAGAAGAAGTGATCGCCAACTGCATCGTGACGATGGTCGGCGGGCAGGAGACGACGACGAACCTGATCGGCAACGGAATGCTCACCCTCCTCCGGAACCCGGAGGCGCTCGAGCGCCTCCGCTCGGACCCGTCGCTCACCCCGTCGGCGGTCGAGGAGCTCCTCCGGTACGAGAGCCCCAGCCAGCACACGGCGCGGATGGCGCCCTCCGACCGCGAGCTCGGCGGACGCCCGATCCGGAAACGCCAGGCCGTGATCGCGGTGATGGGGGCGGCCAATCGGGATCCGGAGCGGTTTCCGGATCCCGACCGGCTCGATCTGTCGCGTCAGCCGAATCGCCACGTCGCCTTCGGCTGGGCGGCGCACTTCTGCTTCGGCGCCCCGCTCGCGCGCCTCGAAGGACAGATCGCGTTCGACACCCTCCTGCGCCGTCTCCCGGAGCTGCGGCTCCAGCCGGGGCCGCTCGAGTGGCGCGAGAACCTCGGGCTCCGCGGACTGAAGTCCCTTCCGGTGTCGTTCCGGTCGGCCGCGGCGGCGTGATGTCCCCACCGGAGCTCTCCGAAGCCAAGCGGCGGGTCCTCGAGAGCTGTCTCCGCGGCGAGCGGCTCCCGGCGGAACCCCCGCGGCCGGTCGCGGCGCGCGCCGGAGGCCCGGTTCCGGCGACGGCGGGCCAGCGCGAGATCTGGATGCACGAGCAGCTCGCCGGCCGCCCGATCTACAACGAGTCGGCGACGATCCGGCGGCGCGGCGACCTCGACGAGGACGCGCTCGACCGGGCGCTTTCCGAAATCGTCCGCCGGCACGAATCGTGGCGCACGCGCTTCACGGTCGCCGGCGGACGGCTCGTTCAGCAGGTCGAGCCCGCGTTCCGAATCCCCGTCGCGCGGGAGGACCTCCGGGCGCTCCTTCCGGAGGCGCGCGAGAGACGCGCCGCGGAGCTCGCGGCCGCCGACGCGGCGCTCCCGTTCGACCTCTCGCGGCCGCCGCTCTTCCGGGCGCGCCTGATCCGGTTCGCCGACGACGACCACCGGTTGTTCCTGACGATCCATCACCTCATCTTCGACACCGCGTCGCTGTTCGGAACGTTCTTCCCGGAGCTCGTCGGGATCTACGAGGCCTTCCGTGCCGGCCGGCCTTCGCCGTTGCCGCCGCCGCCGGTGCAATTCGCCGACTACGCGGCGTGGGAGGCGGATCGAATCCTGCCCCCGGAAGCGGTCGAGTTCTGGCGCGAGCGGCTCGCCGACCTGCCGGCGCCCACCGCGCTCCCTTCGGATCGCGAGCGACCGGGCGAGATCGCGGGGGTCGGCGCCGTCCGGCGGGTGGAATTTCCGGCCGAAGTGCGTGACGGAGCCGCTGGGCTCGCCGAAGAATGCGGCGCGACCCCGTTCGTCGTGCTCTTCGCATCGCTGGCCGCGGCGCTCTCCCGCTTCACCGGAGACGACGATCTCGTGCTCGGGTGCGTCTCGGCGGCCCGGCCCCGGACCGAATTCGAGGATGTCCTCGGATACTTCCTGAATCCGGTCCTGCTGCGAACGTCGGTTGCGGGCGACCCCTCTTTCCGGGATCTCGTCTCGCGGGCCCGCGAAAGCGTCGTTTCGGCCCTTGCGCACGCGGAGGTGCCGTACGAGCGCCTCGCCGCCGAGGTCCCGGGGCGCGGCGGTGCGCCGCTGTTCCGGATCCTTCTCTCCTACGAGCCGCCCCGCGCGCCCGTTCCGCCGGGCTGGGACCTGACCCTTTTCGAAGCCTCGAGCGGCAGCGCGAAATTCGACGTTTCGCTCGAGATGGAGAGCCGGCCGGAGGGAATCGTGGGCCGCTTCCTCTACGACGCGGATCTCTACGACGCGGAATCGATCCGCGTCTTCGAGGCGCACTGGCGCGCCCTCCTCGGCTCCGCTCTCGCAGACCCCGATCGCCGGATCTCGGAGCTCGCGCTCGCCGGGGAAACGCCGGCGGACATCGGAGCGCCGGCGGGAACGTCGATGCGGCCGGCGCCGGTCGAGTTCGACCGTCGCGCGTCCGAGCTGGCGTCGGCGCCCGCGCTCCGATTCCACGGCAGGACGACGACGTACGGAGAGCTCGCCGGACGAGTCACGCGGATCGCCGCGGCACTGCAGAATCGCGGAATCGGGCGCGAGTCGATCGTCGCTCTCGCGATGCCGCGATCCGACGATCGCGTGGCGGCGATCCTCGCCATCGGCCGCGCGGGGGCCGCGTGGCTGCCGCTCGGCTCGGACTGGCCTCCCGCCCGCGTCGCCGCCGTTCTCGAACGCTCCCGTCCCGCCCTCGTGATCTCCTCCGGGAGGCCGGCGGCCTTCGGCGGCGTTCCGAGCGTCCCGCTCGTCGACCTCGAGACCGAGCCGGGATGGACTCTCGACGGCATCCCGGAGCTTTCCGATCTCGCCTACGTCCTGTACACCTCCGGTTCGACGGGGGAGCCGAAGGGAGTGGCGATCGAACACCGGCCGCTCGCGAACCTCCTCGCCTGGAGCCAGCGCGCGTTCCCTCTGGGCCGGGGAGACCGGGTTCTCCAGAAGGCCCCGCTCGGCTTCGACGCCTCGGTCTGGGAGATCTACGCTCCGCTCGTCGCGGGAGCCACCCTCGTCGTCGCGCCTCCCGGCGCCGGCGCCGATCCCCGCCTGGTCGCGGCCCTCCTTCGCGAGGAGCGGATCACGCACCTGAAGCTCGTTCCCTCGCTCCTCCGGATTCTGGTCACGCTCCCGGACTTCGCCGAGGCGCCGGCGCTGCGGCACGTCTTCTGCGGAGGAGAGGCGATCCCGGCGGACCTCGTCCGGGAGTTCTTCCGGGTGAGCCGTGCCGAGCTCCACAATCTCTACGGGCCGACCGAAACGTGCGTCGACGTGGCGTCGTACCGCTGCCGCCCGCAGGACGCCGGGCGCCGCGTTCCGATCGGGACCGCGATCGACGGCGCCCGCCTCGACGTGCTCGATCGCCGGGGACGAAGAACCCCGGCGGGAGCTCCCGGGGAGCTGTACGTCGGCGGCGTCCCGCTCGCGCGCGGATATCTCGGCCGGGAAGATCTCACCCGCGATCGCTTCGTTCCGGATCCGTTCGGCGCCCCCGGCGACCGTCTCTACCGGACGGGAGACCGGGTGCGGCGCCGGGCGGACGGCGAGATCGAATTCCTCGGGCGCGTCGACGACCAGCGAAAGGTCCGAGGCGTCCGCGTCGAGCCCGCGGAGATCGAGGCGGCCCTTCGCCGCTGTCCCGGCGTCGAAGACGCGGCCGTCGCGGTCCGCGGAGAAGGTCTGGCCGCAACGCTCGCCGCCTACGTGGCCGCGCCGGCGGCGGCGTCCGAGGCGGCCGCTCGCCGGGAGCTCGCCCGCGCCCTGCGGGAACGGGTCGCGTCGATTCTCCCGCGGGCCTTCGTTCCGGAGGCGATCACGGTCCTCGCCTCGCTTCCCCTCACCGCGTCGGGAAAGGTGGACCGGCGGGCGCTCCCCGAGCCCGAACGCTTCTTCGAGAGCGCCGCCGCGCCCGGATCCCGCGAAGAGCGCCTGCTCGTCGAGATCTGGCGGGAGGTG
>DASTIQ010000218.1 GCA_035717485.1 Thermoanaerobaculia bacterium
CACGGCCTCCGCCATCTGCCCGCGCCGCGCCTCGAGGTCGCCGAGATGCTCCTGCACCGTCGCGTCCGCGGGGATCTTCGCCGCGGCGCGGGAGAGGAACTTCTCGGCCTCCCGGAGATCGTTCATCCGGAAACAGACCCACCCGAGAGAATCGAGGTAGGCGCCGTTCTGCGGGTCGAGGGCCACCGCGCGTTCGAGCATGCGGCGCGCCTCCGGGAGCTTGATCCCCTTGTCGGCGTACATGTATCCGAGATAGTTCAACGTGTTGGCGTCGTCGGGACGGATCTTCAGGATCTGCTCGAAAATGCCCGCCGCCTCGTCGATCCTGCCCGTGCGCTCGAGCGCGGAGCCCCGCCGGAACATCAGGTCGACGTTCCCCTCGAACCGTTCCAGCGCGGTCGCCGCGATCTTCGCCGAAGCGTCCCAGTCCTTGAGCCGTTCGCGCGCGTCCGCGGCCGCCAGGACGTCCGCCGCGATCCCGGACGCGGCGAGCTCCGCGAGCTTCTTCTCCCCCTCCGCCTTCGCGCCGGAGCGGATCTCGAACTCCGCGACCGCACCCTTCCAGTCGGGATTCGCGGGCTCCGCTTCCGCGGCCTTCTTCGCCCAGGCGAGACCCTCGCCGGGCTTCTTCTCCTCGCGCGCCCGCTCGAGCAGCACGCCCAGAGAGCGCTCCGCCACGCCGCCCTTCCCGATCGCCGTGTCGGCGGCGAGCTTCTTCGCCTCCTCGAAACGCCGGTCGCGATAGAGGAGCCCGGCGATCTCGGATCGAACGTCTCGCGCGAGCTCCGGTTTCGGCGGGTTCCCGAGGTGGTCGACGAATTTCTGGAGGACGGCGATCGCCTCCGGCCCCTTCCCTTCGCCCGAGAGCTGGAAGGCGAGCGTCAACGCCGCGGTGGGATCGTCGGGATCCTCCGAGATCAGCTTCACGAGCATCGCCGCCGATTCCTCGGAGCGCCCCTGCGCGTCGATCGCGGCGGCGAGCGTCCTCCGGGCGGCGCGGTCTTCCGGGCGCGCCGCGACGATCGCCCGAGCCTCCTGCTCCGCGTCCGCGAAGCGGCCGGCGCGAAGGAGGTCGAGCGCGATCCGGTCGCCGACGGCCGCGTTGTCCGGCTCCGCGCGCCGGAACTTCCGAAGGAGGTCCACCGCCCGGCCGAAGTCACGCTGCGACTCCCAGAAGGAGATCGCGGACGCGAGCGCGTCCCGATCCGTCGGATCGGACGCGATCCACCGATCGTAGTCCTGCCGGGCCTCCGCGTCGGCCCCCCGCTTCTCGTCCGCTTCCGCGCGAACCTTGATGGCGGCGGGGTTGTCGGCGAGACCGGGAACGTCGTCGAGCACGGCACGCGCGAGGTCGGGGCGGCCGGACAGGATGTGGGCCCGGGCGAGCGCCGCGGCGGTGCCGGGATTCTGGGGAGAGAGCTTGTGCGCCCGTTCGAGGGCCGCGACGGCGGCCGGTACCCGGGCCGGGTCCTTCTCCGCCGCTCCCAGGTCGATCGCGCCTTCGAGCCGCCACGCCGGTTCCAGCGTCGGATCGAGCTCCGCCGCCTTCGCGGCCTCTTTCCTCGCGTCGTCGTCGACGCCCATCTGCTGCAGCAGGACCGCGAGCTCGAAGTGGACGGTGGGGTCCTCGGGCGCGAGCGCGGCCGCCTTCCGGAAATCGGCGAGCGCCTGTTCGTACCTCCCGTCGGCCTCCGCCATCTTCGCGGACAGGAAAGCCGCGCGAAGCCCGACGACGGGGTCCTCCTCCGCGAAAAGCGGCGCCGCTCCCGCAGCGAGGACCAGCAAGAACAGCCATTTTCCTCTCACTCGGTCAGAATAACACGCGGGCCCGCGCGCTTCTTCCGCTTCCGTGAAACGCCGCGATTCGGGATAATGGTCGGAGTGCAAAAGCTCGGGGAGGCTCTCCTTTCGGTCGGCGCGCTCACGGCCGGCACCCTGAATCGGGCCCTCATGCTCCAGCGGTCGACCGGGGGGCGGCTCGGCACGATCCTTCTCGAACAGGGACTCGTCACGGAAGAAACGCTCGCCCGGGCGCTCGCGAAAGTGACCGGCCGGAACTACGCGCACTGGGACCGCCTCAAGGCCGCTTCGCCGGACGTGTTCACGTTGATTCCCGCGAAAATCGCGCTTCGGACGTTCGCGATTCCCTTCGATCGGGAGGGACGCGTGATCCGCTTCGCCATGCGGGATCCCAACGATCTCGCCGCGGAGGACGAGCTCGCGCTCGTCACCGGAAAGAGGGTGGAGCCGTGGGTGTCCACCGAGTTCCGGATCGCGGAGGCCCTCGAGCGGTTCTACGGCGAGCGGCGCTCGGCGCGCTTCCGCGTCCTCTCCGAACGAATCGAAAGGGGCATCAAGCCCGCGGGGACGCCGCCCGCACCCCCTCCCCCGCCCCCCGACCTTCGCGGCGGAGAGCGGACCGGTCCCGTCACGGACGTCACGCCCAACCCCGCCCGGAACTCGGACGTCTGGCGAATCACCCGGGAGTCCTCCGACGAAATCGAGATCGCGACCTGGCGCCCGGTCCCGTTCGCGCGCCCTTCGACCCCGACCCCGGCCGGGGAGCTCGAGTTCTCGATCGACGAGCACGAGGAGCCGGCCGCCGAAACGGCCGCCACCACCGGGGATTCCTCCCTCGCGCCGCAGGCCGGCGAGCCGTCCCCCGCCGCAAAGGCCCGCGCCGGCCGGAAGAAGGAAGCCGCCAGACCGGCGCCCCCTCCTCCCCCGGCTCCGATTTCGCTCGACGAGGCGCGAGACCGGATTCTCTCGGCGCAGGCGCGGGACGACATCGCCGAGGCGGCCCTCGACCACCTCGCGGGGACGTCTCCGCTCGTCGCCCTTTTCATCGCCCGAAAGGACGACGTCATCGGCTGGCAGGCCCGGGGCGAGGGAGTTTCCCGGAGCACTCTCCGGTCGGTCGCGATTCCGTTCACCTCCCCGTCGATCTTCCTGAACGTGAAGCTCTCGGGAACCCCGTACCAGGGAGTGCTACCCGATCTGCCGTCCCATGAAGAGCTCGTCAAGGGGCTCGGACGCCTCCCCGTCCGATGCGCCGTTTACCCGGTTTCGCTGAAGAAGCGGGTCGTCGCCTTCATGCTCGTGGAGCTCCCCGATGGCGGCCTCTCGGCGGCGGCCAAGGAGGACCTGGCCGCCCTCGCCGGCGCGATGGCCGAGGGTTTCGCGGCCCTGATCCTGCAGCAGCGGGGGCGGGCCGAGTCCGCTTGACCCTCCGAAAGGACTTGATTACACTCAAGATATCCGGAAACTCCATGAGGGCTTGACCGATGATCAAAGCGGATATCGTGGACCGTCTCTTCGAAGAAGCATCGATTCCCCGGCCGAAGGCGATCACGGCCGTCGAAACCGTCATCGACGCGCTTCGCCAGGCACTCGGATCGGGTGATCGCATCGAGCTTCGCGGCTTCGGGGTCTTCGAGGTGAAACGACGGAAGCGCGGAATCGGCCGCAACCCGAAAACCGGAGTCGAGGTCGCGATCCCTCCCGGAAACACGATCCGATTCAAGCCCGGCAAGGAGCTTCGCGACATGCGCGACGACTCCGCGTCGGGATCCCCCTCCTGATCCCGGGCGCCTTTCCGGAATGAGGTTCTTCGGAGGGCGGCATCGATTGCCCTCCTCCCCGGCGTTCCATCTCCTCCTCCTCGCCGCGACGGCCGTCACGACCACGATCGTCCCGTTCGGGAGCGGGTTCGGGCTCCTCTCGGATCGTCCCCTCTCCGAGAGCCTGCTCGACCCGAAGATGTGGCGGATCGGCGCATCGTTCTCGATCCCCCTGCTCGCGATCCTCGGCATCCACGAGCTCGGCCACATGGTCGCCTGCCGGCGCTACGGACTGCCGGCGACCTACCCGTACTTCATCCCCGCGCCGGTCGGAATCGGGACGTTCGGAGCGATCATCCGGATCCGCGCGCCGATCACTTCGCGAAAGACGCTCTTCGACGTCGGCGCGGCGGGGCCGCTCGCGGGTTTCGTGGTGGCGGTGCCGATTTCCGTCTGGGGCATCGCGATCTCGCAGGTCACGACGACGGCTCCCTCGGGCGAATACCTCGACTTCGGCGAACCTCTCCTGTTCCGGGTGATCGAGCGCGTCGTCCATCCGGGGATGGTCCCCGGATCGGACCTTCTGCTCTCTCCACTCGGCTTCGCCGGGTTGTTCGGCCTCCTCGTCACGGCGTTGAACCTCCTGCCGCTCGCGCAGCTCGACGGCGGGCACATCCTCTACGCCGCCGCGGGCAAGGCCCAGCGCACGATCGGGATCGCTCTCTTTCTCGCGCTCGTCGGCCTCGCCTTCCTCTGGCCGGGCTGGATCGTCTGGGTGCTCGTCGTGCTCGTCATGGGAATCGCCCATCCGCCCACCGCCGACCCGGACGAACGGCTCGACGCGAAGCGGCGGGTCCTCGCTGTCGTGTGTCTGCTGGTCTTCCTGCTCTCGTTCACGCCGGTCCCGGTCCGGGTCGCTCATTCCGCGCCTGCGCATCCCAAGCCGCCGAAGACCTATCGGTTGTGATCGGACTCCGCCCGGGGTCCCGCGGCGGGCTTCCTATCGGTCCTTCTCTTCCGCGATGACCGGGCCCTCTGCCGGCACCGGCGCGCGCCGCCCGAACATCCGGCGGAAGAAGGCGATCTCCTCCGGGTTGAAGAAGCCGCCGAGGCGCAGGAGGACGAATGCGGCGGCGATCAGGAGGCCCTGGAGAACGAGGCTTCCGGCGAGCTTCCCGGCCGCGTATACGCCCGCGGTCACCAGGGCGAGCCGGCCGAGCCTTCCCCACTCGTACCGGATCGGAAAGGTCTGCTGGGAAAACACGAACATCGCGGCCGCCATCACCGCGTAGGCGGCGAGCGTCGCGTAGGCCGCGCCGAGGATTCCGAAGAGGGGAACCCACCAGAGATTCGTCGCGACGTTGACGGCCGCGCCGAGGCCGGTGACGATCGGAAGCCGGCTCGTCCTCTCGCGGATGTAGATCCCCGCGATGAAGTTGGTCGCGAACATCTGAAAGACGTACGCGAGCAGGACGACCGGGATGACGCCCGTCCCCGAGAGATAGTCGCGGCGGAGAAGCGAGTGGCCGATCCCGGGGATCGGGACCGCGACGAGGACCGGGAGGAAGAACGCGAGCGCGAGAAAGGCGAAGAGCGAGAGCGCCGCGGTGTACGTCAGCACGCGCGCGAGGAGCGCCTTCGAACGGTCCCCGTCGGTCGCGTACTGCCGGAGGAAGAAGGGGCGCCACGCGTAGTCGAAAACCGAAACCAGGACCATCATCGCGAAGCCCATCCGGTAGTTCGCCTGGTAGACGCCGAGCTCCGAGAAGCCCCGCAGGCGCTGCACGATCGGGCGATCGATGACCTGCACCATCATCGCCCCGAGGTACGCGGGCACGTTCGCGAGCCCGAACGGGAGCATCTTCGCCAGGACCCGGCGGTCGAAGCGCGGAGCCAGCCTTCCCGCGATCGCGGGAAGGACCGCGAAGAACGTGGCCGCCGACGCGATCGCGTTCGCGCGGAAGATGCCGACGACTCCCCACCGGAAGCGGAGGAGGAAGAGGAAATTGAGCGCGAGAGTCAGGAGGATGTTGCCGATCCGGATCGCCGCGAACGTTTTCGCACGATGCTCGAGGCGCAGCGCGGCGAACGGCAGCACCGCGAGCGCATCGAACAGGAGAATCGCGGCGCCGAGCCGAAGGATCGACAGGAGGAGCGGGAACACGGTGCGCACGTCGTGGCT
>DASTIQ010000219.1 GCA_035717485.1 Thermoanaerobaculia bacterium
GAAGCTTCTCCTCCACGTCCTCACGAGCGTGAGGAATTACGGATACTTCCGCGACGAGCTGTACTCCCTCGACATGGCGCGGCATCTCGACTGGGGTTACGTCGACGCGGCGCCGCTCGTGGCCGTCTACGCGAAGATCGCGCTCGCGCTCGGCGGTTCGCTGGCCGCCCTCCGGATCCTGCCGGCGCTCGCCGGTGCGGCTCTCGTCGCGATCACGATCCTCCTCGCCAGAGAGGTCGGCGGGGGGCGTTTCGCGCAGTGGCTGGCCGGGATCGTCGTGCTCTTCGCCCCCGGCTTCCTCGTCATGGACAGCCTCATGACGATGAACGCTTTCGAGCCGCTGTTCTGGATGGGCGGAGCTTTCGTCGTCGCCCGGATCGCGCGCACCCGAAACTCCCGGCTGTGGCCCTGGTTCGGCGTGCTCGCCGGGCTCGGGCTCGAGAACAAGCACTCGACGCTTTTCTTCGGAGCCTCCGTGGCGGCCGGCCTGATCCTGACGCGGAACCGCCGTGAGCTCCTGCGGCCGGGGATCTGGATCGCCGGCGCGATCGCGCTCGCGCTCTTCCTTCCGAACCTCGTCTGGCAGTACCGGCATCACTTTCCGACGCTCGAGGACCTCCGCAACGTGCGCCGCGAAGGGAAGAACGTCGTCCTGCCCCCTCTCGCGTTCGTCCGGCAGCAGATCTTCGACATGCATCCTTTTTTCCTTCCGGTGTGGCTGGCCGGGGTGATCGCGTTCCTGCGCGACCGGCGCTTCCGGATCCTCGGGGTGACCTTCGTCGTCTTCTTCGCGATCATGGAGATCGCGCACGCGAAGGACTACTACCTGTTTCCGATCTACCCGATGGTCTTCGCCGGAGGGGCGGCCGCGGTCGAGCGGTGGACCGCGCCGCGTCGAGGGTGGCGGGTCGCAATCGTGGCGACCTTCGTGGCCGGAGGCCTCGTCACCCTTCCCCTCGCGACGTGGATGCTCCCCCCGGAGCGGTACGTGGCCTACGAGAAGGCGCTCGGCTTCCGGCCGCAGAAGGCGGAGGTTCACCACGAAGGAATGCTGCCGCAGCCGATCGGAGACCAGTTCGGCTGGCCGGAGCTCGTGCGGGACGTCGCCTCGATCTACCGGTCCCTTCCGCCGGCCGAACGAACGAGGACGGGGATCTTCACCGGGAATTACGGCGAGGCCGGCGCGGTCAACCTCTTCGGTCCGGCACTCGGTCTCCCGCGCGCCTACAGCCGTCACCAGAATCACTGGTTCTGGGGCCCGCCGGCCGAACAATACACGAATCTCATCGTGCTGCAGTGGGACCGGCAGGACGTCGAAGACAACTGCACGAGCTTCGAAGCGTTCCCGCACGAGTCGCCTTACGGAATGGCCGAGGAAAACACGCCGATCTATCTGTGCCGGGGGACGAAGTTCGATTTGCGGGAGGTTTGGTGGCACTCGCACCACTGGAACTAGAGCGAGCGCGGCGATGCATCGAGCCGGGCGGGCGCGTTCGCCCCCGCTCGCGGCCTTACCGTACGCGGTTTGGTACGCCTCGGCCGCGGGCGGGACGACCGCATCCCGCCGGGCTCGCGCCTCGCCGCGCCTGATCGCTCTCTGGATTGTCACCGTCGCTCTTCGAATCGCGCGGAAGCCGGCGCGGCGACCGGTCGCCGCCGGGCTAGTGGAAGCCATTTTGGGGGATCGCGACGGTCCACTTCTTAATCTTCGCGACCGTGTGCCTCGAGCCGAACTCGCGCCGAGCGTGATCCGGTAATTGCCGCCCCTCCTGAACGTTCGCCGGACACCCCGGACGGAAGCAGCGAGTCGGAGGGGAACGAAGGGTCGGGAAGATGAAGACGCCGAAAGCGAGGGGGCGCTGCCGGTACTTTCCCTCCGTCGGGCCCGGCACTGAGGGCGGGACGACGAAAGGAGAACTTCGATGCCTCTCTTCATGGACGTTCATCATCACGTGGAAGGCTTGACCGCCGAAGCGGTCGCCGGCGCGCACAAGCGCGATCTGGAGGTTCAGGGAAAACACGGAGTCGACTACATGCGCTACTGGTTCGACGAGGAATCCGGGAAAGTCTTCTGTCTCGTGAACGCGCCGAGCAAGGAGGCCGCGGAGGCGGTGCACCGGGAGGCTCACGGGCTGGTGGCGGACGAGATCACGGCGGTGGAAGAGCGTTCCTGATCGACTGCCCCTGTTCGGCCGGCGAACAGGGGCAGCATTCCCTCTCTCCCGGAAGACACCGACTCACTCGGAAGGAGGAATCGGGCTAAGCTGGACCCGATGCCGGTGGAGCTTCGACGACGGACCTGACGCCGGGCGGCTCATCCGCGAATCGCGGCGGTCACCCCGCGAGAGGTTCGCTCGCCGCCTATTTCGCGCTGACATTCGTCTTCTCGTGGGCGTTCTGGGTCGCCGGAGCCGCCGCCGCGAAAGGCTCCTCCGCCGGCCCCGGGGTCCGCGCGCTCTTCTTCCTTCCCGGGACGTTCATGCCGGCGATCGTCGCCCTGGCGTTCGCCGCGCGATCCGGCCGAGCCGCCATCCACGAAATCCTCGATCGAATCCTCGGCGCCGACGCGGGAGCGCGATGGTACGTCTTCGCGGTCGGCTACATCGTGGTCGTCAAGCTCGCCGCCGCCGCCGCTTATCGGGCGATCACCGGAGCGTGGCCGGCGTTCGGGAAGACCCCGTTCTATCTCCTGCTCGTCGCGGCGGCTTTCTCGACGCCGTTCCAGGCGGGCGAGGAGATCGGCTGGCGGGGTTTCGCGCTTCCGCGGATGGCCGGACGGCTCGGCCTCGGCGGCGCCGGCGCGCTCCTGGGCGTCGTCTGGGCGCTGTGGCACCTGCCGCTCTTCCTCCTGCCGGGAACCGATACGAGCGGACAGTCGTTCCCCATGTTCCTGCTTTCCGTGACCGCCCTGTCCGTGGCGATGGCGTGGCTCTACGGCCGGACGTCGGGGAGGCTCCTCCCGCTCATGGTCATGCACGCGTCGGTCAACAACCTCAAGGACATCCTGCCTTCGACGGTGCCGGGCGCGAGCCCCGCGTTCGCCCCGAGCCCTTCGCTCGTCGCGTGGCTCTCGACGGCGGCGATGGGGATCGGTGCGATCTTCTTTCTCCTGCGAATGCCGAACGCCCCCGGCAGCGGCGCGGTCACGATCCCGGGGAAGCCGGCCCGAACGCGTCCCTGGCCTTCGCGACGAAACGGATGACCCTGTCCCGGCTCTTTCGCCCGGATGCGTCCTCGACTCCCGTGTGCGAATCGACGCCGGCGGGACGGACGCGGCGGATCGCTTCGGCCACGTTCTCGGGCGTCAGCCCGCCGGCGAGGATCACGGGGCGCGGGGAGACCTCGACGAGGCGGCGGCTGATCTCCCAGTCGTGCGTCTTTCCCGTCGCCCCCCACGCTCCGGACGCCGGATCGAACGTGTCGGTGATGAACGCGTCGGCGAACGGCGAGAGGACGCGAAGACCGGCTTCGAGCCCGGCGACATCGCTTCGTCCGACGACGAGGCTCTTCACGATCGAGAGCTCCGGGTCGATCGTCTTCAGCCGCTCGAGGGCGGCGATGCCGATGTCTCCGTGGAGCTGGACGATGCGAACACCGAGTTTCCGGGCGAACGCCGCGATCTCCCCGGCGTCGTCGAGGTACGTGATCAGGACGGCGCGCGCCGGAAACGGAATCCCGCGGATGATCCGCGCGGCTTCCCCTTCGCTCACGTCCGGCGCGTGAACGGGAAGGCGGAGCGGGAATCCGAGCCAGTCGACTCCGCACTCGACGAGGAGCCCGGCTTCGGCCTCGTCCCGGATGCCCGCGATCTGGACGACCGGAAATGCGAGCGGCCCCATTCGATCTGCCCTCGGACGGGGACCTTCAGCGCTCGTCCCGGTGCACCGGTCGCACGGGGCCGGCCGCCCCCGGGATCGCGACGCACGCCCCGCTCCGCGCGTCCGGGGAAGGCACGAACTCTCCCCACCACGTTCCCCATCGGCTGCCGTTCCCCGCGGGAGAGGCCGCGTATTCCTGCAGCGTCCAGAGCCTCAGCCCGTCGGGATCGGCGGCCGTCTCCGAGAGGTCGCCCCACCGGTTGTGGCCGCCGCCGTCGAGCCTCTCGTACGGCGCTTCGCCGTCCTTGAGCACGTGGATCGCGGAGAGTGCGGAGTCGCCGCCGCATCCGGATCTCAGCGAGTAGCCGGCGGACGCGAAGGCCCCCGCGGAAAACAGCGAGTACCCGATGACGACCTGGTCCCGGGCGTTCACCGCAATCGACGGAAACGCCAGCCAGCTCGACCCGGACGCGTCCTCGATCCGCCCGAAACCGTCGAGCCCGCCGTCGCGGGCGATCCGCCACCACTGGATCGCCGTGTGGGTCGGCGCGGCCGACGACGCGGGCACGGTCGCCGTCTGGACCGCCCACAGCATGCCGTTCCGCACGCAAACGCTCGAGAACTCGTCCTGATCCGAGACGATCCGCCGCATCGAGCCCGACTGCGGCAGCGACTCGATGGGCGAGGGATAGTCGCGCCACGCGACCGGGGCGGCAACGACTTCCGCGGCCGACAGCGCGGGCGCACCGCCGCCGTCCGCGGAGATCCGGAACAGGTTCGCCCGGCCCCGCCCGCCGTCGTCCGCCGCCCGTTGCTGGAGGAGCCATTCGTCCGGCTCGCCGGCGTCGAGCGTGGCGGCGGGAGCGATCGGGGAGCCCGGAGAACCGAGCGTGAACCGCGACGTCGTCCCGCTCTGTTTGTCGAGGGTCCACACGGCGCTTCCCGCGAGGTAGCCGGTCGAGCCCGATATCAGATTGGACGTGACGACGATCCATCGCGCGTTGAATCCGACGAGAGGGAATTCGCCGTAGTTCCCGCCGCCGACCGGGAGCGTCCGGTAAGTCCACCCTCCCGTCGGATCGCTGCCGTCCGAAAGGGCGAGCAGGACCGCGGGAGCGCCGACGACGCCCTCCGTGGCGATCGCGGCGATCCATCGCCCCCCGAGCGGGTCGAAGAGGACGCGCGGATCGAACAGAAGGTCGCCCCCGGATACGGAGCTCCAGAACGATTCGGGTGTCCAGCTCTTCACGACCGCGCCGTCGCTCTTGCGCTGCGCGATGAACGTCGTGTTCAGCATCACGAGCAGATGATCGGGCCCGGCGGCGCCCTGGACGTCCGGCGGGACTCCGCCGCCCGAGTCCGCCGCGCCGGCGAAACTCGACGACAGCCGGAGGGCCGCGCGGGCGCGTTCCGGCGTCGCCAGCAGGGCGAAAGCCGCGAGGAAAACCATCGCGGCCCGCGAAGGGGAAACTCTTACGGGGAGGGCGCGGGGGTCGGGAGGGAACCGGGGCGGCACGATCGGGCGAGCTTATCGCAGCGAGCCCCGGGAGACTCGGGGCTATCATGTCCGGGAGATCCGAGGGAGGCGAGCGCCCGGTTCGAGACGGAATGACGGAACGAATGTCTCGCGACGATGCCGTCGCCTTCGTGCGGGCGATGCAGGACGCCGCCAACGCCCATGACGTCCCGCGAATGGCGGCGTTTTACGTCGAGGACGCCGTCGCGCTCAGCCCCGTCCTCGGGGAATTGAAGGGGCGAAGCGCGGTCGTGGGGAGCTGGGAAGCCCTGTTCACGAGGTTCCCCGACTGCGCGATCGAGATCTCCGACGTCTTCACCGACGGAGAACGCATCGCGTTCCTGGGCACCGTGACGGCGACCGACACGAGCGGCTGGTTCGGTTTCCCTCCGACGGGTTCGCGCATCCGCTACCGCGAGACGCTGCTCTGCACGATCCGGGACGGAAAGATCGCCCGGGAGGACCGCATCTACGAGACGTCCACCGTCGTGGAGCGGCTCGAGAAGGCGCTCCTCGACCGGGAGCTCCAGATCGCCGTCGACGTTCAGAACGCCCTTCTCTCGCGGGTCGCGAGCGCCGGCGCTCACTGGGAGGCGGCAGCCGACTCGATCGCCTGTCGGGCGATCGGCGGAGACTTCTTCGAGATCCTCGAGCTGTCGTCGGGAGGCCTCGCCGTCGCGCTCGGGGACGTCGAAGGGAAGGGAATGCCGGCGGCGCTCGTCGGCGCGATGCTCCACGGGATGTTCGTCGCCAACGCGCAGGCGGCGCTCGGACCCGCCGAGACCCTCCGGTCGATGAGCCGCCAGCTGGCCGCGCGATACAAAGGTCCCCGCGAGCTCGTGACCCGGGAGCGGGGCTCGCGGTTCGCCACCTTCGTCTACGGCGTCCTTTTTCCGGACGGCCGGTTCGTGCATGCGAACGCGGGCCACTATCCTCCGGCCCTTTTCACGCGCGGGGGGGTCGAGCGGCTGGCGGCGAGCGGGCCCGTGCTGGGGGCCTTCGCCCACGCCGCCTACGAGGCGGGCGAAGTGCGCCTCGAAAAGGGCGACACGCTCCTGATGTTCTCCGACGGCGTGACCGAGGCGACGAACGCGGAGGACGAGGAGTTCGGGGAAGAGCGGCTCCTCGGATGCGCCGTGGAGAACCTCGGCCGATCGCCCGCGGAGATCGTCGACCGGATACTGGCCTCCGTTCGCGAGTTCGTCGGGGCCACGCCCCCGACCGACGACATCACCGCCACGGTCACGCGCTTTCGCTGAGAGGGTCGGGTCGTCCGGCCGCGGACGCCGCCCGGCGCGTTTCCGTTGCGGCGCGCGCCGGCGCCGGCGTATCTTTCCCGCATGCGTGCGGAATCGGAGCCGGGATTTCTCGGAGAGCACGTCCTCGAAACCGGGCGCCTGCGGCTCCGGCGTCTCGAATCCGGAGACGCTCCGTTCATCCTCCGGCTCGTCAACGACCCCGACTGGCTCCGGTACATCGGCGATCGCGGGGTGCGGACCGCGGCGGACGCCGAGCATTACATCGCCCACGGGCCCGTCGCGATGTACGCGCGGTACGGGTTCGGCCTCCTCGCCGTCGAGCGCAAGGACGAGCCGGGGCCCATCGGGATCTGCGGCCTGCTCAAGCGGGAGACGCTGCAAGACGTCGACATCGGCTTCGCGTTCCTGCCGGAACATCGCGGGCGAGGCTACGCCTTCGAAGCGGCGGAGGAGACGATCGCGTGGGCGCGCGACGTCCTGCGGCTCCCGCGCGTGATCGCGATCACCGCGCCCGACAACATCCGGTCCCGGGCACTCCTCGAGAAGATCGGGCTGCGCTACGAGCGCACGATGGTGCTGCACCCCGGCGCCGAGACCGCGGTTTTCGGGGTGACGTGGAGAGACGGGGCAGAATCGGCCTAGTGGCGCTTCTCATGACGTCGTCTCCAACGAGAGGGAGTCGACGTGCCTCCTGGAGAGACCGGTCGCCCGCCGCCTTTCGATCCGGAGAGGGGGCGGAGAACGGGAAGTGTTCTCGCGCCGGACAAGCTCGTGTAACCCGCCGCCGGCGCCGGGCGCTATGATCGGACCATGCTGACTCCGAAGCTGGCGGCTTCCATCCTGCGGACGCTCGCGGAAGGATTCGATCCCAAATCGGGGGAAGAGCTCCCGGACGGGGGTCCGCTGTCCGACGCGGAAGTGATCCGCGCGCTGCTGGCGGGAGCGCGAGCCCTCGACGAGACTCCCGACACGCGCGACGGCCGCCCCCGCGTCCTGCCGGACGGCGCGGGTCTTCCCTGGACCGCCGAGGAAGACACCCGGCTCCTCCAGGAATTCGACTCCGGGACGACCGACGTCCCCGCTCTTTCGATGCTCCACAGCCGGACTCGCGGCGCGATCTTCGCGCGCCTTCGAAGACTCGGCCGGGAGCCGGTGGCGTCCCGCCGGATGGAGGGAGACTCGGCGGTCCCGGACGCCGGGTCGAAAACGCTCGCGTGATTCGGGACGGGTCTCCCATGCCGGGCTCGCCCGAAGGAGGAACGATGCGAATTCGAAACGGCCTGGTGATCGCCGCGCTCGCGGCTCTCCTCGGCGTCGGCGCCCTCGCGCGGGCGGCCGGGGAACCCGCGACATCCACCCCTTCCGCGCCCGCCGCGCCGAAGCTCGAATCGCTGACCTGGGGCTCGGTCGAGCGGATGCATCGATTCGACGGGCTTTACCTCGCGAGCCAGCCCTCGAAGGAGGATTTCGAGCTCGCCCGGGAGAGCGGAGTGCGCACGGTCGTGAACCTCCGCAAACCCTCCGAGATCGACTGGGACGAGAAGGCGGTCGTCGACGGCCTGGGGATGGAATACGAAAATCTGCCCTTCAAGGAGCCGGAGGAGATGACCGACGCGCTGCTCGACGCGGCGCGGCGGGTTCTCGCCTCGGCCGAAAAGAAGCCGATTCTCCTTCACTGTTCCTCCGCGAACCGGGTCGGCGCCGTGTGGCTCGCCCATCGCGTGATCGACGACGGCGTCGCTTATCCGGAGGCGCTCGCCGAGGCGGAAACCGTGGGGTTGAAGAGCCCGGCGTTTCGAGACCGCGTGAAGGAGTACGTCGACCGGCATCCGCCGAAGTGAATCGCGCGTTTCTTCGCGGCGGCGCCCCGGGCCGGGTTACCGTTCCGAATCCAGCAACGCCATCCCCGGCGCGCTGTACCGCGTCCCCGCGACCGCTTCCGGCGGCACCGCGCGCTCGATCCGCCCGAGCTCTCCGCCCGTGAGCTCCCGGTCGAGAGCGCCGAGAGCCTCGGCCAGCCGGTCTCGCCGGCGGGCGCCGACGAGCGGGACGACGTCTTCTCCGCGAGAGAGCACCCAGCCGATCGCCGCCTGCGCGACGGTGCGTCCCGAGGAAGCGGCGACCTCGCGCAGCTTCTCCACGAGGGCCAGATTCCGCTCGAGGTTCTCGCCGACGAAACGCGGGCTGTAGCCGCGAAAGTCTCCAGCGGAGACCTTTCGTTCCCTCGACCAGTGGCCGGAGAGCAGTCCCCGGGAGAGGACTCCGTAGGCCGTGATCCCGGCCCCGATCTCGCGGCACGCCGGAAGGATCTCCGTCTCGATTCCGCGGGAGAAGAGGGAATACTCGATCTGCAGGTCGGAGATCGGCGACACGGACCGCGCCCGGCGGATCGTGTCGGCTCCGGCTTCGGAGAGTCCCGCGTACCGGACGTACCCGGCGGCGATCATCTCCGCGATCGCGCCGATCGTCTCCTCGATCGGAACGGCGGGATCGGGGCGCGTCAGGCGGTAGATGTCGACGTGGTCCGTCCCGAGCCGCCGCAGCGTGTAGGCGAGGAAATTCTTCACGGCGGCGGGGCGACCGTCGAGCCCGCCCCATCCCCCGTCGGGATCGCGGAGGGCCCCGAACTTGACGCTGATCACGACGCCGTCGCGCCGTCCGCCCCGCAGCGCTTCGCCGATCAGGAGCTCGTTGTGCCCCATGCCGTAGAAGTCCCCGGTGTCGATCAGGGTGACGCCCGCCTCGAGCGCGGCGTGGATGGTCGCGATGCTCTCCGCCCGGTCCGCGGGGCCGTACAGGTCGGACATTCCCATGCCGCCGAGGCCGATCTCCGAGACGACGGGCCCGTTCGCGCCGAGTCTTCGCTGTCTCATGGTCCGCCTCCCGATTCTTAGGATATCGCCCGGTTCTTCCGATCCGCCGTACACTGGACGCACCCGACGATGCACCTGACGGCCGACCACGCGCTCCGGGACGGGTACTTCTGGATCGCCGTGGCCGGGCGCTGGGACCTCGGCGATGCCTACGGTCTGGTCGAGCTCATTCGGCGCGAGACCGACCTCGCGGGTGTGGATCGGGCGCTCGCGGATCTCCGCAACGTCGACGGCCCGGTGCCCGGTCTCGATCGCTTCTTCGCGGGGAAGCACGTCGCGACGGTTCTCGGCGCGCGGGTACGTCTCGCGGTCATCGCGCGACCGGAGATGATCGACAAGCTGGGCGAGAACACGGCGGTCAATCGCGGTGCCCGCATCCTCGTGTCCGGCACCGAAGCCGAGGCGCTCGCCTTTCTCGACTGACGGTCAGCGGAGCGTTTTCGAGGCGGCGAGGGGCGGCGCGACCGCCGGGGGGCGATCGTCGTGCAGGACCCGCTCTCCCTCGGGAGCCCGGCCCCGGTACACGTATCCGTTCGGGCCGATCTCGCCGAGCCAGGAAGGGCCGTGCGCCGGGACGGGCGCGGCCTCTTCGTGCACGTGAATGGGCAGCGATTCGCGGTTGGCGAACGGATGGTCGCGGCGGAAGGACGCCATCAGGGCCGCCGCCGTCTCGTCGTCCTTGTGGTACCGGTACCAGCGCTCCTCGACCGCGCCTTCCCGCTTCCGTCCGAGCGCCTTGAAGCAGAGCATGGCGTTGTAGTGCGCCGTCAGGTCCTCGGGATCGATCGCATACACCTTCTCGATCGCGCGAAGCGCGTCGTCGTATCTCCCGAGGAGGAACAGAATCCGCGCCGTCTGATTCCAGCAGACCCGGTCCTTCGGAAAGCGGTCGTTGACGCGGGCCATGTCCGCGAGCGCTTCGTCGAGCTGTCCCTGCTCCTTTTCGAGCGTCGCGCGGAAGAAGGCCGTCTTCGCCCAGCCCGGACGGCGCCGTTCCGCTTCGTCGAGCGCGGTTCCGGCGTCGGCCAGATTGCCCTCCTGGATCAGGGCGCGGGCGCGGTTGAGCGGGCCGTCGGGCTTGTCGGGAGCGAGCTCCGCGGTTTTCGCCCACGCCGCCTCCGCGCCTTTCAGATCCCCCTGCAGGAAGAGGCCGATTCCGTAGTCGTTCCAGCGAAGCCACGCCGGATCGGTGTTCGCGCGCGCCGCCGGCGCCGCCGTCCCCGCCGCGACCGTTTCGCCGACGGGCAGGGACACCGTGTCCCGCGAGATCTCGACGACCGGGAGGGTCGGAGCCCCGGGTCCTCCGACGAAGACCGAATAGTCGCGCGAGAATTTCCGGTATTCGACCGCGGCGGTCAGCGTGATGGCCCCGCGCGCGTCCGGCGGAACCCGCAGGGAGTATCGGACGAGCCGGTCGGCGCCGGGGCCGATTCCGTTGTTGTAGAGCGATGTATGGATGTCCGCGGGCTGGCGGCGGTCCATCGGCTGGCCGCGGTGGTCGAGGACGAGCTGCGAGAGCCGGTCCGCCG
>DASTIQ010000220.1 GCA_035717485.1 Thermoanaerobaculia bacterium
AAACCCTGCGCCGGTTTCTTCGTTATCATCCCGGCGAAGGGGAACGTGTGAGAAGAGGCGTCCGGATCCTGTGGAAAACTTCGATCTTCGGATCGGGGGCCGCGGCTCTTCTCCTGGCCGGGGCCTGCGGCAAGAAGGCGCCGCCGGCGCCTCCCGCGATGCCGGTCACGGTGAAGACGCTTGAGCCCACCCCGGTCCCCCAGACGACGGAGTACGTTGCGACGCTCCAGTCCCGCCAGTCGATCACGATCCAGCCCCAGGTCGAGGGGCACGTCACGAAGATCTACGTCAAATCGGGCGACCGGGTCGCGCCGGGAGCGCCGCTCCTCCAGATCGACCCGGAAAAGCAGGCGGCGACCGTGCGCGCATCGGAGGCGACCCACTCCTCGAAGGTCGCGGCGCTTCGTCTCGCCGAGGAACAGCACGGCCGGATCGCGAAGCTCTTCTCCGAGGGACTCGCGAGCCAGCAGGACCTCGATCAGGCGCAATCGGCGCTCGAGTCGGCCCGCGCGGACGCCCAGACCGCCGAAGCGCAGGTCCGGCAGGAGAGCGTCGATCTCGGCTACTACCGGGTCGACGCGCCGGCGGCCGGCGTCGTCGGCGACATCCCCGTCCGCGTCGGCGATCGGGTGACGACGTCGACGATCCTGACGACGCTCGACCGCGGAAGCGGGGGGCTCGAGGCTTACATCCCGGTTCCCGTCGAGCACTCGGCGGATCTCAAGGTGGGACTCCCGGTCGAGCTCGTCGACGACAGCGGAGCGATCCTCGCGCGGACCGCGATCAGTTTCGTCGCGCCGCGCGTCTCCGACGAGACGCAGGCGGTCCTCGCCAAGGCCCCCGTGGACGACCCGAAAGGCGCTCTCCGCCCGGCGCAGCTCGTGCGTGCCCGGATCGTCTGGAGCTCGAACCCGGCTCTGACGATCCCGGTCGTCTCGGTGGTCCGGATCAGCGGCCAGGACTTCGCCTTCGTCGTCGAGGGACCTCCCGGCGCCGCGGTCGCGCACCAGCGGCCGGTCAAGCTCGGGGACATCGTCGGCAACGACTACGTCGTGCGGGAGGGGTTGAAGCGCGGCGACCGCGTCGTCGTCGGAGGCGTCCAGAAGATCGGGGAAGGATCTCCCGTGACGCCCGAGTCGTGACCGGGGCGTCACGGGAATTCCGAAGCGCGAAACTCGAAATCCGGAACGCGCCAGAAGCATGAAGTTCGACGTCCGAAACGTGAATCGCCGCCGATCCGAGAGTTCTCTGACGGCGGGTCCGGCTTCGAGTCACGGAATTCGAGTACTCGGTTTTGTCTCGGGTTCCGGATTTCGATCGGATTTCTCGTAACCCGATGGTCGACTTCTTCATCCGCCGCCCGGTCTTCGCGAGCGTCTGCGCCCTGATCCTCGTGCTCGCGGGCGCCATCTCGATTCCGACCCTCCCGGTGGCACAGTTCCCGCAACTCGCGCCTCCCCAGATCACCATTTCGAGCTTCTACACCGGCGCCTCCGCCCAGGCGGTCGAGACGGCGGTCACGACTCCGCTCGAGCAGGCGATCAACGGCGTCGAGGGAATGCGCTACATCCAGTCGACGAGCGGCAACGACGGGAGCTCCTCGATCGTCGCGACGTTCGACCTCTCGCGGAACCTCGACGTCGCCGCGGTCGACGTGCAGAACCGGGTCGCGTCCGCCCAGGGGCGTCTCCCGAACGAGGTGAAGACGACGGGCGTCACGATCGCGAAGAACTCGAGCGCGTTCGTCATGGCGCTCGGCCTGTTCGCGCCGCACGGCGAATACGACGCGCTCTGGATCAGCAATTACGCGGACGTGTTCCTCAAGGACGCGATCAAGCGCGTGCCGGGGGTCGGCGACGTGATCATCTTCGGGGAGCGCAAGTACTCGATGCGGCTCTGGCTCGACCCGGAGCGCCTCGCCGCCCGCAAGCTGACCGCCGCGGACGTCGTCTCGGCGCTGCAGGAGCAGAACGTCCAGGTCCCGGCCGGACAGCTCGGCCAGCCTCCCGCGCCGCCCGGACAGCAGTTCCAGATCTCCGTCCGGGCCGTCGGGCGGCTGATCGACCCCGCCCAGTTCGACCAGATCGTGCTGAAGGCGTCCCCGGACGGGACCCTCGTACGCCTCCGCGACGTCGGCCGGGCCGAGCTCGGCGCCGAGAGCTACGGAACGAACCTGCGGTTCAACGGGATCGATGCGGTGGGGCTCGGCGTGCTGCAGCTCCCGACGGCGAACGCGCTCGCGGTCGACAAGGCCGTGCGGGTCGAGCTCCAGCGTCTCGCCCGGAGCTTCCCTCCGGGCCTGAAATACCAGGTCGCCTTCGATCCGACCGAGGCCGTTTCGGAGTCGATCCGCGAGGTCCTGGTCACGCTGCTCGAAGCGATCGCGCTCGTCATCCTCGTCATCTTCCTCTTCCTGCAGGACTGGCGCGTGACGCTGATCCCCGCGGTCACGATCCCGGTATCGCTCGTCGGCACGTTCACGTTCGTCAAGCTCCTCGGCTTCTCGATCAACACGCTGACGCTCTTCGGGATCACGCTCGCGACGGGCCTCGTGGTCGACGACGCGATCGTCGTCATCGAGAACATCGAGCGCCACATCCGCGAACGCCACCTCTCCGCGCCGGAGGCGGCCTCCTCGGCCATGAAGGAAGTCGCGGGAGCGGTCATCGCGACCTCGATCGTTCTGGTCGCGGTTTTCGTGCCCGTCGGGTTCTTCCCCGGCACGACCGGAATCCTCTACAAGCAGTTTGCGCTGACGATCGCCTTCTCCGTCGCGCTCTCCGCGTTCAACGCGCTCACGCTCTCGCCCGCCCTCGCGGCGAAGCTCCTCGGGCACGAGCGGGAGCATCCGACCGGCATCTTCGGACGGATCAACGCCGCGATCGCGGCGACGACGCGCCGGTACCGCGACTCCCTCGGCCGACTCGTCCGCCGCCCAAGGACGATGGGCGCGGCGTTCCTCGCCGGCCTCGTCCTGACGTTCGTCGTCTTCCGGATCGTCCCCTCCGCGTTCGTGCCCGACGAGGACCAGGGGTATTTCATCGTCGCGGTCCAGTCGCCCCCCGGCGCCTCGCTCGACTACACGAACGGCATTGCCGCCCAGGTCTCGTCGACGCTGATGCGCGAGCCGGAAGTCGCGGGGGTATTCGCCGTCGCGGGGTTCTCGTTCTCCGGGACCGCGTCCAACAAGGCGATCGTGTTCGCGCCGATGAAGCCGCTTTCGGAGCGGCGAGGCTCGAAACACGCCGTCGACGCGGTGATCGCGCGCGTGCGCGGCCCCCTCATGGGGATTCCCGGAGCGATCGTCATTCCCTTCCCGCCGCCGCCGATTCCCGGCGTCGGCCGGTTCGGCGGGTTCCAGTTCGAAGTGCAGGACCAGTCGGGCGGCTCGATCGAGCGGCTCGCCGCGGCGACCCAGGACCTCGTCGCGCGCGGCAACCGCGACCCGGCGCTGCGGGGCCTGTTCACCGACTTCACCTCGAGCGATCCTCAGCTCCTCGTCACGATCGACCGCGAGCAGGCGAAGGTCGCCGGCGTCGATCTCGCGCAGATCACCGACGCGCTGCAGGTCTACATGGGCTCGCTGTACGTCAACGATTTCGATTTCAACAACCGTGCCTACCGGGTGACCGTCCAGGCGGACCGGCGCTTCCGGAGCCAGCCCCGCGACATCCGCGCCTACCAGGTGCGGTCCGCGTCGGGAAAGATGATCCCGCTCGAGACGCTCGTCCACATCAGCGAGACGACATCGCCCCAGGTCATCAGCCACTACAACCTGTTCCGGTCCGCCGAGATCAACGGCTCACCGGCGCCGGGTTACAGCTCCGGACAGGCACTGGCGGAGATGGAGTCCGTCGCGCGGCGCGCGCTGCCGGCGGGGATCGGCTACTCGTGGTCGGGGCTCTCGCTCGAGGAGCTCGAATCGGGGGGGAAGTCGATCATGCTCTTCGGTCTCGGGATCCTCTTCGTCTATCTCACGCTCGCCGCGCAGTACGAGAGTTTCGCGCTCCCGTTCATCATCCTGCTCGCGGTGCCGCTCGCGATCCTCGGGGCGCTCCTCGCGCAGGCCCTGCGCGGGCTCCAGAACGACGTGTATTGCCAGATCGGCCTCGTCATGCTGATCGGGCTCGCCTCCAAGAACGCCATCCTGATCGTCGAGTTCGCCGAGCAGCTCCGCGCGAAGGGAATGTCGATCGCCGACGCCGCGATCGAGGCGGCGAGAATCCGTCTGCGGCCGATCCTGATGACGTCGTTCGCCTTCATCCTCGGGGTTCTTCCCCTCGTGTTCGCGAAGGGCGCCGGCCGCGCGAGCCGCCACTCGATCGGAACGACGGTGTTCGGCGGAATGATCTTCGCGACCACGCTGAACCTGCTGTTCATTCCGGTTCTGTACGTGATCGCCGAGACGGTGAGGGAGAAGAGGCGGCGGCCGGGCGCCGCGCCTCCTCCGTAGCCCGTTCGGCGTCCGCCGTGCCGAGGAGCGCCGCGAAGCTTCCCTAGACGGAGAGGAGGCGGTCGAAGAACGACCGATACCGCCTCAACGCCTGCCTCAGGTCCTCCGTCGAGATGTCGTCGCCCCGGCCCCACTGTTCCTCGAGGCTCGCCTTTTCTTTCGCGAAGGTCTCCGCCAGCCGCTGGATCGTTTCGGCGACGAGGG
>DASTIQ010000221.1 GCA_035717485.1 Thermoanaerobaculia bacterium
GGCCCGCGAACTCCGCGGGAAAGCGGAGCCGGTCGCCGAGCGCGCTCCCGAGCACTTCGACGTACTTCGCCGTCGCGATGCTTCCGAGGAGAACGACCTCGTCCTCCGCCGCGAGCCGTTCCGCCAGTCGCAAGGCGTCCCGCTCGAACGGCCTCCGGTACCGCCGCTCTCCGGCGTCGATCGGAACGTCGGCGAAACGAAGGATGTCGCGGCGCGTGACCCGTTCGTCGGGAGAGACGAGACCGCGGGTGGGCGTGATCACGAGCGTTCCGGGCGCGCCCGGCGGCGCGGAAGCGAACGCCCGGGCATACGAGATCTTTCCCCGGAAGTACAGGCCGCTCAGGAAGGAAAAGACTTCGCCGATCGGCGCACCCTCCGGCTCCCGAAGCTGCCGGGCGAGCGGAAAATCGGCCTTCGTCCGTACCAGCAGACGGGCCCTCTCCCCTCCGCACGACGCGGGAGAGAGGACGAAGATCCGGTGCGCCATGCGCCGCCATTCTGCACGAGGCGGGCCAGCGCGGAAAGACCGCCCCGGACCCTCGTTTCCGCCCGGAGCGGGAACTTTCGGGCCCGGATTCCGTAGATCCCCTTCGAGCGGCGGATTCGCCGCGGAACCACGTAAAGGACGGAAAAGATGAAGAAGCGATGGATCGGGACGGGAATCGCGGCGGTCGTTCTGCTGGGCGGCGTCGTCGCCGCGCGGAGCCGCGGGAAGAGCGGCGCGCCCAAGGAAGATTCGAGCCCGTTCCGGGTCGGGAAGGTCGAAGCCGAGGACCTCCAGGTCAGCGTGCGGGAGGTCGGAGTCGTCGATCCGGAGACGAAGGTGGACGTGAAGTCGGCCGTCTCCGGCAAGGTCGTCGCCCTCAAGGTCCGCGAAGGGGCGGTCGTCCGCGTCGGAGACGTCCTCGCCGAGGTCGAGCCGGACGTGACGCAGGCGCAATCCCTCTCCGACGTCCAGGCCGGCGTGCGCCAGTCGCGGCTCCGGCTCGAGGACGCCGAACGCGAATACGCCAACCAGAAGGCGCTCTTCGACAACGGACTCGTCGGGAGCGACGCCCTGAAGGCCGTGACCAACAAGCGCGCGCAGGCCCGGCAGGAGCTCGAGGCGGCGCAGACCCGCTATCGCATCGTCGAGGACCACGGGATCCCGATCTCGGGGGATGCGACGACGCAGAAGGCGCGCGTGACGAGCCCGATGAACGGCGTCGTCATCAAGAAGGGAGTCGAGCTCGGCGAAACGGTGACTTCGGGCGTGTCGTCGTTCAACGAGGGGACCGTGCTCTTCACGGTCGCGGACCTGAAGTCGCTGTTGATCCGCGTCAACCTGAACGAGGTGGACATCGCGAAAGTGCGGGTCGGCCAGCCGGTCCGGATCACCCTCGACGCCTATCCGCAGAAGATCTTCTCCGGGAAGGTTCGATTCGTCGCGCCGGCCGCCAAGCTCGTGGACAAGATCAAGGTCTTCGAGATCGAGGTCGCCCTGGACGAGCTCTCCGACGCCTACCGCACGGGCATGAGCGCGAACGTCGAAATCCTCGGCGAGCGCCGCCCGCACGCGATCTCGATCCCGCTCGAGGCCCTCCAGAGGCGCGACGGCAAGCCCGTCGCCTACCGACTGAAGGAGAACCTCCCCGAGAAGATGACGGCGGCCGCCCGGGAAGGTCTCTCCGGCCGGAACAAGTACACCTGGCTGTCGGAGCACTGGAAGGACTATTTCGAACCGGTGCCGGTCGTCGCGGGCGTCGCGACCCTGGAGCGCGTCGAAGTCCTGTCGGGACTCTCCGCGGGCAGCCGGGTGAGCCTGGAGGACCCCACCCGGAAGAAGGTGGAGAAGGACGATGAAAACAACTGACCGCGCTCCGATCATCGAGGTCGCCGGACTGACGAAGGTCTACGGGGCCAACGGCACGGCGGTCCACGCGCTCCGCGGCATCGAGATGACCGTCGAGAGCGGCGAATTCCTCGCGCTGATCGGTCCCTCGGGGTCGGGAAAGTCGACTCTGATGGCGATCCTCGGATGCCTCGATTCGCCCACCGGGGGAAGCTACCGGTTCGACGGAGAGCGCGTCGACGGACTCTCCGGCGCCGCCCTCGCCCGGATCCGCAACGAGAAGATCGGGTTCGTCTTCCAGAACTACAACCTCCTGCCGAAGGCGTCGGTCGCCCGGAACGTCGAGCTCCCGATGCTCTACGCGGGAGTGGCCCGCCGCGAGCGCCGGGATCGAGCGATGGACCTCCTGGAACGGGTGGGAATCGCCGACAAGGCGCGCCAGCTCCCGGCGGCGCTCTCGGGCGGCCAGCGCCAGCGCGTCGCGATCGCCCGGGCGCTCGCCAATCGCCCGAAAATGCTCCTCGCCGACGAGCCGACGGGCGCCCTCGACTCCCGGACCGGACACGAGGTGCTCGCCCTCTTCCAGGATCTCCACGCCGGCGGCAACACCGTCGTGCTCGTCACGCACGATCCGACGATCGCCGCGCTCGCCGGCCGGCGGGTCGAGATCCACGACGGCCTCGTGCGCCCCGAAGCCGCGGCGGCGTGAGGCGCGCTCGATGAGCCGCACGGGGGCCGTCCGATGAGCGCCGCCCAGGGCGCCTTCCGCGAACGCGTCCGTTCCGCGTGGACGGAGATGCGGGAAAACCCGGGCCGCTCGACGCTCCAGGCGCTCGGCGTGATGCTCGGGGTCGCGTCGGTCCTCGGCGGTTTCTCGATCGCCGACAGCCAGCGCCGCCGGGCCGAGGAGCTCTTCGTCAAGATCGGCGGGCTCGACAAGCTGAACGTCCAGCCGGCGGCCGCGGTCAAGGACGGCACGACCCCCTCGGCGCTCGAGACGGCGAACCTCGGCCTGCGCGGCATCGACGCCGACTCGGGCGAATCCCTCGACCGCGCGCGCGTCGCGGGGGTGAGCCAGCAGAAGATGGCTCGCGCGCGCGTGCGATCCGCGTACGCGGATCAGGAACGCCAGATCTCGGGAATCGCGGGGGACTACTTCGCGATCAACGGCTATTCGCTGGAGGCGGGAAGGACCTTCTCCGCGCACGATCTCGATTCCGCGGCCCCGGTCGCGATCCTCGGCAAGGAGGCCGCGAGCGTCTTCTTCCCGACCGGCGACGTCGTCGGCCAGCAGATCCGCGTCGGCGACACGCCCGTGACGGTGATCGGGCTCCTCCAGGAAAAGGTCTTCCGCTTCCGCGAAGGACAGGGGAACGTGTTCGCGTGGCGCAACCGCATCATCGCGCTGCCGGCGAGCCTGGTGGCGCGGCGGATGCAGGGGGACGCCTACCAGCGGCTCGACCGCGTCACGTTCCGCCTCCCCGAGATCAAGGCCCTTTCGGGATTCTCGAAGCAGCTCGACGTCCTGCTCACCGCGAACCACCGCCTCCAGCGCGACTTCCGTCTCGACGACGTCGCCGCCCGGATGCGGAAGATGGAGAGTCAGGGGGACATCTACAACATGATCTTCATGCTGTCCGGAGTGCTGGCGCTCCTCGGCGGCGGCATGGTCAACGTCAACATCCAGATGGCGACCCTGAAGGAACGCGTCCGGGAAGTGGGCGTGAAGATGGCGATCGGCGCGGGAGGCCGCGAGATCTTCAAGGAATTCATGACCGAGGCGCTGCTGCTGACGGGCGCGGGAGGCCTCGTCGGACTCGCTCTCGGAATCGCCTTCTCGAAGGTCATCACCGCCTCGATCGGGATCCCGCTCCACATGGAAGCCGCGAGCTTCGCCTGGGCGTACGTCCTCGCCGCCCTGTTCGGGTTCGTCTTCGCGCTCTACCCCGCCGTCAAAGCGAGCCGGCTGTCGCCGATGGAGGCGCTGCGCTATGAGTGAGGCTCTGCTCGGGCTCGACGCGCCGGCGGCCGAAATCCCGGACCTTCCGGATCCCGGCCGCCGCCGGTTCACGTTCTCGGCCCGGGTCGGACTGGTGCTTTCGGTCGTGACCGGCGGCCTCGTGGAGCTCTGGGCGCACAAACTGCGTTCGATCCTGACCCTCACGCTCCTGACGCTGGGCGTCTTCGCGCTCGTCGTGATGACGTCCGTGCTCGACGGCGTCCTCGACAAGATCGCGACGGGATTCGCCGGGCTGTCGTGGGACGGAACCGTGATGGTGATCCCGAAGTCGCCGGAAACGACCGAGGATCAGAAACGCTTCGCGATGAGCCCCGGACTGCGGGTCGAGGACCTTCCCCGCGTCACCGCGGCGGACCCGAAAGTCGTCGGGTTCCTGCCGCGCGCCTACAAGCGCTCGGCCACGCGCGTCGCCGGGGGAACCGAACGCATCTTCGTGACCGGAGTGACGCCCGACTACGCGACGCTGATGAACCGCCCCATCGGGTTCGGCCGCGGGCTCACCCCGGACGACGAGCGCCGGCGGAGCACCGTCGCGGTCGTCGGCGCGACGCTCGCGTCGAAGCTCTTCGGCGGATCCGATCCGGTCGGCCGCGACATGGTCGTCGAAGGCGTGCCGTTCCGGATCGTCGGAGTGCAGGCGCCGGGGCAGTTGTTCTCGGACGAGAACTACATGGACGCCAACGGGATCCATGTCCCGCTCGCGACCTACATGGATCGGATCGATCCCGATCACCAGCTCGCCCAGATCGCCGTGAAGCTCCGCGCCAAGAGCGACATGGGGGCGGTTTCGGCGATGATGCTCGGAAGGGTGCGGCAGGCCCATCACGGGATCGAGGACGTGGAGATCCGCGACCTCGACGCCGACCTCGCCCGCAGCTGGCAGAACTTCCTGAACCAGATGCGCGGCTGGCGCATCGTCCTGACGAGCCTCGCGGGGACGGTCCTCCTCGTCGGAGGCGTCGGCGTCCTTTCGGTCATGCTGATCTCCTTCTCCGACCGGCGCTACGAGATCGGGCTCCGGAAATCGCTGGGGGCTTCCGACGGCGAGATCCTCGTCCAGTTCCTGCTCGAGGCGGTCGTCCTCGCGTCGCTCGGAGCGCTCGCCGGGACGGTCGGCGGAGCCGTTCTCTGCCGCGCGCTGTCGGACAAGTTCCCCTACGGGCTGGTCGTCAACCCGCTCGGGCTCGTGGTGGCCTGGGGTGTCGCGCTCACGCTGGCGATCGTGTTCGGGATGTACCCGGCCGTGAGAGCTTCCCGGCTGTCGCCGATGGAAGCCATGCGGTAAGAGGCAGGCGGTCGAGCGCCCGGCCGGGCCTCAGAGTTCGAGTACACCCATCCGAATGACAGCTGGCGCAATTCTTGCAATAATTCCACCTCGCCCTTTTTTGAAAGGAGAGGCTATGAAGAAGATCCTCGGGGTTCTGGTTTCGGTGCTGGTCGGCGCCGCGATGGCGTCGGGAGCCGAGCAGACGTGGCACGGGAAGATCAGCGACAGCATGTGCGGCGCCTCGCACAAATCCGCGATCGAGCATTCGGGAAAGAAGCTGACCGACCGTGAATGCACCCAGGCGTGCATCAAGGACGGCGCCAAGTACGTGTTCGTCAGCGGCGGCAAGGTCTACAACATCGAGAATCAGGACTATGCCGGTCTCGCCGAGCATGCGGGGCACAGCGTGACGCTCAAGGGCGAGATGACGGGAGACACGATCAAGGTCGCCAGCATCAGCATGGGCAAGGCCGGGCACAAGAAGACGATGACGAAGGAAAAGCCCGCCTCGACCTCCTAGGACCGGGAAATGGGCGGACGGGAGCGGCGGCAGCGCCGCCCCGTCCGTCGATCCACCTACTGCCGGGCCAGCCTCTCCAGGGTGGCGCGCGCGGCCTGCCGCTGCGCCTCCTTCTTCGAGGGCCCTCTCCCCTGCGCGAAGGCCACGCCGTTCCAGAGGACCTCGATCAGGAACGTCTTCTCGTGATCGGGGCCGATCTCCTCGAGCACCCGATATTCCGGCAGCGGCAACCCGAGCCGCTGGGCCGTTTCCTGGAGAGTCGTCTTGTAGTCGTGGAACGACAGGTCGCCGAGGTCGATCCCGGAGATGTCCGTCTCGAACATCCGGGAGATGAACGGGGCGACCGCGGGAAGGCTCCCATCGAGGTAGATCGACGCGATGACGGCTTCGAGCGCGTCGGCGAGGAGCGAGTCCTTGTTGGCCCCCCCGGACCTCGCCTCCCCCGAGCCCAGGCGCAGGAACGCCCCGATCCCGAGCTCCCGCGCCTTCTGGGAAAGCGTCGTCGCGGAAACGAGATGCGCCTTGATCTTCGAGAGCGACCCCTCCTGCAGCGCGGGAAATCCCTTGAAGATCAGCTCGCCGATCACGAATCCGAGGACGGCGTCGCCGAGGAATTCGAGAGTCTCGTTGTGCTGGACGCGCGGCATGCGGTTCTCGTTCGAATACGACTTGTGCGTGAGCGCGCGGACGAGGAGCGCGGGGTCGCGGAACGTGTAGCCGAGCTTCTTCTCGAGGACGCTCCACGGTGGCCGGACGGCCGCGGTGCTCACGCGAACGCCCCGCGCGCCGCGGCGAGCGGCGGGACGGGGCGGGCGGCGGGACCGCTCGCGACGAGAACCGGCATGCCTTCGTGGCCGAGTCCGGCGGGGCGGATTCGCCGCCCGGTCTCGATTCCCTCCGCGACCGCGCGGCGGCCGATCCCGCGGGCGAGCGTGACGGCCGGCCCGCCGGCGCCCTCGCCATCGAGATCGCGGACGAACGCGCGATCGATCTTCCTCGCCGGCGGATACGCCCGACGGCAGGCGACAGAAGGATAACCCGTTCCCGGGCCCGCGGCCGGGTCGCGGCCCGGCCGAGAGGCCGGAACCGGCGGGAAAGTCCCCGGGGTCCGCCGCGGGCTCACGCCGGACGGCGGGCGAACAACGCGTCGAAATTCGA
Source organism: Thermoanaerobaculia bacterium (assembly GCA_035717485.1). Taxonomy (NCBI): domain Bacteria; kingdom Pseudomonadati; phylum Acidobacteriota; class Thermoanaerobaculia; species Thermoanaerobaculia bacterium. The sequence continues at coordinate 6,797 of DASTIQ010000221.1, forward strand.
CGTCGTCGCCGCTTCCACCTCCTCGAAGGAGACTTCCTTGACCGCCGCGAGCCGCCGCGCCGTGTCGACGACGTAAGCGGGCTCGCAACGCTTCCCCCGGTGCGGTTCGGGAGCGAGGAACGGCGCGTCCGTTTCGACCAGCATCGCGGCCAGGGGCAGACCTCGGGCCGCCGCCCGGATGTTTTCCGCCCCCTTGAACGTGAGCATTCCGGAAAACGAGATCCGGTACCCGAGCGCGATCGCGCGGGACCCGTAGGCCGCGTCCTCCGTGAAGGAATGGAAGACGCCGGGATCGGCGCGGCGCGGCTCCGCGGCGAGGATGTCGAGCATCTCCGCGCCGCTCTCGCGGTTGTGGAGCAGCGCGGGGAGTCCGCGCTCCCGGGCGAAGGCGAGCTGGGACCGGAGCGCGCGCCGCTGGACGTCGCGCGGCGAATGGTCGTAATGGAAATCGAGACCGATCTCCCCGACGGCGACCGCCTTCGGAGAACGGAGGAGCGTCTCGAAGATCGGGAGAACCCGGTCTTCGTCGAAGTCCTTCGCCTCGTGGGGGTGGATCCCGACGGCCGCGAAGACGCCTTCGTGGGCTTCCGCCACGTCCACCGCGGCGCGCGAATCCTCCACCGTCGTTCCCGGCACCAGGATCTTTCCGACACCGGCGTCGCGCGCGCGGCCGATCGCCTCCCGCCGCTCTCCTTCCGGGAGCATCTGCAGATGGCCGTGGGAATCGCAGATCATTTCACTTTCGTCCCGGGCGGGACCTCCGCCTCCGGGACGAGCACGACCGGCTCTCCCGAATCCGGCAGCGAAGCGGCGAGGACCATCCCGTTCGACTCGAGGCCCATGAGCTTCGCCGGCTGGAGATTCGCGACGATCACGACCGTCTTCCCGACCAGGTTCTCGGCGGCATACCGCGTCGCGATGCCGGCGACGACCTGGCGCCGCTCCGTGCCGAGATCGACCTCCAGGCGCATGAGCTTCTTCGATTTCGGAACCGGCTCGGCGGCGACGATCTTCGCGGTGCGGAGCTCGATCTTCTGGAACTCCTCGATCGTGATCTTCGGGCCGCCGGGAGGGGCGGAGGCTTCGCTCATGGGAACCTCGCTCGGAAAGAATCTCTTCGGATCGACGCGCGGGAAGAGCGGCTCGGCCGCGGAAAGCGGGCGTCCGGCCGGCAGCCCTCCCCAGGCGAGCGCGCCGGGACCGTCTCCCGGGTCGGCGCCGAGCGCGGCGAGAGCTTTCGGCGCGGCGTTCGGGAGGACCGGCGCGAGCGCGGCGGCCGCGATGCGCGTTCCCTCGGCGGAGGCGTACAGCATCCGGGAGAGGCGATCGCTCTTCCCCTCCTCCCTGGCCACCTTCCAGGGCTGGCGGGCCGCGACGTAGCCGTCCACCTGCTTCAACATTCCGGCGACCGCCTCGAGGCCGCGGGAGAACTCGAGCCGCTCGAACGCGTCGAGATACGCCTCCGCCGCGGGACCGGCCGCCGTCTTCACCTCGTTGTCGTCGCACGTCAGGGGAGGCGTTCCGCCGTAGGCGTTCACGCAGAGCCGGACCACCCGGGACACGGCGTTTCCGAGGCCGTTGGCGAGATCGGCGTTGTAGCGCTCGAGAAACGCCTCGTCCGAAAAGCTCGCGTCCGCGCCGAAGACCATCTCGCGGAGGAGGAAGTAGCGGAGCGCGTCGGGCCCGAACTCCGCGACGAGCGCGTCGGGCCGAACGACGTTGCCCGTCGACTTCGACATCTTCTTCTCGTCGCGCAGCCACCACCCGTGCGCCGCCACCCGGGTCGGCAGCGGAAGACCCGCCGACAGGAGGAACGCCGGCCAGTAAACCGCATGGAACCGGAGGATGTCCTTGCCGACGAGATGGGTGCGTTCCGCCTCCGGATGGTCCCAGTACCGGCGATAGAGCGCGTCGTCCTCGCCTCCGAACCCGAGCGAGGTGATGTAGTTCGCCAGGGCGTCGAGCCAGACGTACACCACGTGCCCCGGATGACCCGGAAACGGGATCCCCCAGGTCAGGTTCGTCCGCGAGACCGACAGGTCGCGCAGGCCCGCCTCCACGAACGATTCGACCTCGTGGAATCGTGAGGGCGGAACGACGAAGTCGGAATGCGCGCGGTAGTGCGCGAGCAGCGGCTCCTGGTATTTCGAGAGCCGGAAGAAGACGTTCTCCTCCGACTGCCACGCGCACGCCGTCCCGTGGTCGGGACAGAGGTTGCCCGGAAGCAGCTCCTTCTCCGTGTAGTACGCCTCGCACGCGGTGCAGTACCACCCTTCGTGCCGCGCCGTGTAGAGGTCTCCCGCCGCCTCGATCCGGCGGATCAGCGCGACGACGCCGCGCGCGTGGCGCGCCTCGGTCGTCCGGATGAAGTCGTCGTGGGTGATCGAGAGCGTCTTCCACCACTCGTGGTACCGCGCGACGACGCGGTCGGCGAGCGCCCGCGGGGCGATTCCCTGGGCCGCCGCGGCGCGCTCGATCTTCTGCCCGTGCTCGTCGGTCCCGGTGTGGAAGCGCACGTCCTCGCCCCGCGCCCGGCGGAACCGCGCGATCGTATCGGCGACGATCGTCGAATAGAGATGGCCGATGTGCGGCAGGTCGTTGACGTAGTAGATCGGCGTCGTGACGTAGAAGGTTTTCGCCATCAGAGGAGCCCCCGTTCCCGGAGAGACTCGCAGCGGCCGCGGCCGACGACCACGTGATCGAGGAGGCGCACCCCGACGAGATCCGCCGCGTGTTTCAACCGCCGCGTGAACTCCACGTCTTCGGCGGACGGCGCCGGGTCGCCCGAGGGGTGGTTGTGGT
>DASTIQ010000222.1 GCA_035717485.1 Thermoanaerobaculia bacterium
GCCGGGGCCGCCGGGCCGCGGTCCGGCCGGCCGCGGGCCGGGCGGTCCGGGACGTCCTCCGCCGCCCGCGGGCTGCTGGGGGCGTCCTCCGCCGGCGGGTTGCTGGGGCGGACGTCCGCCCCCTCCCGGCGGACCGGGACGACCGGGAGCCCCTTTCCCCTGGGGCGGGCGGCCCCCGCCGGCGCCGGGACGTCCGCTCCCGGGCTGCCCCTTTTCGCGCGGCGGCTGGGGTTTCGGTTTCTTCGGCTCGGGCGTATCCACCCAACCCTCTTCGAGGTGGCGGAACGTCACGTCGATCACGGTTCGCTCGGCCCGTTTCCGCAGGAAGTCGACGACCCGGCGCCGGATGTCGGCCTCCGCGTTTTCGACGATCGCGGGAATCCGCTCGGCGTCGTACAGGACCATGCGGGTCCAGGAGATCTTCTTCAGCGCTCCGGACGGCGTCCGGTAGTTCATGACGAAACAGTCGTGCTCGTGGTCGAGCACGTAGTCCTGGAGCTCCAGTCCCGGGATCGCCTCGTCGACGAGCGTCTTGAGCAGGGGAAGGTACTTCTCCCCCTTCTCGAACGTCTGCTCCATCGAGACGACGCGATCGCGGAACATCTTCGTGCTCGGCATCGGCGTCTCAGCGGGCGAGGATCTCGCGGGCGATCACGACCCGCTGGATCTCGCTCGTTCCTTCGTAGATTTCGGTGATGCGCGCGTCGCGGAAGTTCCGCTCGACGGGGAACTCCTTCGTGTAGCCGTAGCCGCCGTGGATCTGGAGCGCCTTCGTCGTGACGCGCTGCGCCATCTCGGCGGCATAGAGCTTGGCGATCGCGGCTTCCTCGGTGTAGCGGCCTCCGTTTTCCGCCGCCGCGTCCTTGGCGGCCGCCGCCCGCCACGTCAGGAGCCTCGCGGCGTCGAGCTCGGTCGCCATGTCGGCGATGTAGAAGCGGAGCGCCTGGAACTCCGCGATCGGACGGCCGAACACCTTGCGCTCCCCGGCGTAGCGCACCGCGGCCTCGAACGCGCTCTGCGCGATCCCGACGGCCTGAGCCGCGATCCCGATCCGGCCCCCGTCGAGCGTCGCCATGGCGATCTTGAATCCGTCGCCTTCCTGGCCGAGGCGGTGCGCGGCCGGAACGGCGACGTCGTTCAGGAACATTTCGACGGTGCCGGAAGCGTTCACCCCGAGCTTCACCTGGTGATGGGACCGGTCGAATCCGGCCGCCCGGGTGTCGACGAGGAACGCCGAGATCCCCTTGTGCTTCTTCTCTCGATCGGTCGACGCGAAGACGAGGGCCACGTCCGCCGCGGCCCCGCACGTGATGAAGATCTTCTCCCCCGTCAGCCGGTAGACGTCGCCGTCGCGCACCGCGCGCGTCTTCTGGTTCGCCGCGTCCGAGCCGGCCTCCGGTTCGGTGAGGGCGAAACAGCCGAGCTTCTCGCCGCGCGCGAGGGGCGCCAGGAACTCTCTCTTCTGCTCGTCGCTGCCGAACTTCGCGATCGGATCGCAGACGAGGGAGTTGTTGACCGAGAGGATCACCCCCATGTTCGCGCACGCCTTCGAAACCTCTTCGATCACGATCGCGTACGAGAGGGTGTCCATCCCGGCGCCGCCGAATTCCTCGGGCACCGCGACCCCCGCGAACCCGAGCCCCCCCGCCTGCCGGAACTCGTCCATCGGAAATTCGCCGGTCTGATCGATCTCGGCCGCGCGCGGAGCGACGACGTCGCGCGCGAAATCGCGCACGGCGTCGCGGACCATCTTCTGCTCGTCGGAGAGGTCGAAGTTCACGAGCGCTCGCTCCGGGGCGCGCGGGAGGCGAAAAAGGCGTCGATCCTCTCCCGCTTGGCGTCGGAAGCCTGGATCAGCGCGAAGTGCGCGCGTTCGAGCGCGAGCGCGCCGGCGCGGGACGGGGCGGAGAGGAGCGACGAGGCCGCGGCGCGCGCCGCCCACGAGAGCTCGCCTCCGCTCTGCCATCGCGCCGCGTCGTCGGCCGTTCCGAGCGCGTCGATCCATCCCTCCTCGAAAGCGGTTTCGGCCGCGACCTCGGGCGCGAGAACCACCCGGTACGGGAAATGGAGCACGCCGCGGCGCCGGGCGAGGGCCGGGGAAACGGCGCGGCCGCCCTCGCGGAGCACGAGAACGGCGTCCGGGTCCGCCGCGACGAAGTCCGCGGAGAGCGCGCGATCGAGGGCGTCCGGCGAGACCCGGCCGGAAAGGTGGGAAACGAACATCGGCCCCGGAGAATAACCGATTTGCCCTCGCCCCGGCTCGGCGCCGGAACCCCGCGGCGCCCCGACGCGGGGCGCCGCGGGAAAAGGCGACTTCAGGACGGCGCCGGCGTCAGTTCGGGGACGGCGGCGCGGCCGGCTTCGGCGCGGTTTCGGAGTGCGTCGAGCCCTCGGCGGCCGCCTCGAACTTCGCGTTCAGGTCGTCCGAGTCGGTCGGCTCCTGGTACGTCGTCGAAACGAGGTTGACCTCGGCCTTGAAAGGTTTCCCGATCGCCTTCGGCGCATGCTCGGCGTCGTAGCTGAAGATCATGGTCGGAGGCTGGACGTGCGTGGACGAGGCCGAAAGAGCGCCCGCTCCCCCGCTCGACAGCGTGATGCCGCCGCCGCCGCCTTTTCCACCGCTCAATCCCGAGGCCGCGTTGGGATCGACTCCGCGGGAGCCGCTTCCTCCTTTCGTCTGTTCGATGGAGGAGGGCGGACCGAACACGATGATCACCTTGCCGCGGAGCGTCTCGGAGCCTTTCGTCTCGCCCGAAGAGAAGTACTTGTCGGCGACGGCGATCCGCTCCTTCAGCATTTTTTCGAATTCGGCGCCGCGCTTCGCCTTGTAATCGAGAATGAAGTTCTGCGCTTCCGCGTCCGTCTGGACCTTCTTCCACTGCGCGCGTTCGGCGTTCGTCAGAAAGTAGGCTTCCGGGGTCTTGTCCCAGTTCTTGTATTGTTTCGAGAGACCGCCCGCGAAGACCGCGGGAGCGGCCATCACGACCGCGAGGAGAATCGCCGTCCTTTTCATCGTGCCTCCTGTCCGGCTATGAACGTTTTTTTCGGCCCTTTTATTCGACACGAAACAACGGGCCGCGTCAATCCGCAGGTCTGTCAGGAACTTGCGATTTCCCGGGCAAATCTCTCGACTTCGTCGGCGTAGGCGCCCCAGGAATGGGCGGCGGCGACCGCCCCGAGCCCTGTTGCATAACCCGTCACGCCGCGGGCGAGAACGGAGATCACGGCGTCCGCCAGCCCTGGAGCGTCGTCTTCCGGAACGAGAGCGCCCGTGTCGCCGGAAACGAACGGACGAAACCCGGACTGGTCGGAGGCCACGACCGGGCGTCTCGCGGCGATCGCGCGGGCCGCGATTCCCGACCCCGAGTTCTTCCGGTACGGGCACACGACGACGTCGCATGCCGCCAGCCATTCGTCCATTTCTCCTTCCGTGACGTAGCGGTCGACGAGCCGGATCTTCGAAGCGACGGGGCGCCGCATCAGGCGCGCCATCTGCTCCCGCGAATCGGGAAAGATCTCTCCGACGACGGCGATCCCGGCGCCGGTGTCCTCGACGATCCGCGGCGCCGCGTCGAAGAGGACGTCGAGGCCCTTGTACGGGCGGATCAGACCGAGAAAGAGGACGAGCGGCTTCTCGATCCCGAGCTTCTTCCGCGACGCTTCCCGATCCGCGAGCGGCCGTGCCTCGACGGGATGGGGCAGCACGCGAATCGGCATCGCCGGGAATCGCGCCGCGATCGTGTCCCGGTCGGCGTCGGATTGCGCGATGACGGCGTCCGCCGCCGCGAACGCCCGCCAGGTCAGCCACTTCTTCCACGCCGCGCTCTCGTGGTCGAAAACGTGATGGCAGAGGATCACGTTACGGAATCGTGTATTTTCGCGCCGCGTCGCGCGGAAGACCCCCCGAAGCGACGGCCCCCAGAAGGCGGTCCACCAGGGAGCCACGACGGCGGCTGCTCCCGTGTCGACGATCCGTCGGGCGGTGTTTCTCCACGACCCCGGATTCGCCCAGTCGAGCGCCGGCGTGACTCTCTTCGCCGCGTCCATCAGCTCGGGCGCGACGTCGAACCGCCGCGGATTGATCAGCCGCGGATATCCGCGCGAGTACGTGAAGTATCCGGCGAGCCTCTGCCCGAGCGCATCGGCCAGCAGCATCGTCTGCTGCGCGATCCCTCCCCGGTCGGGAGGGCCGGGGCCGAGGAGAGCGAGCGAGAGCGGCGGCACGCCGGGGATTATCGGTCGGACGACTCGTTCCTTCCGAATTCCACCCGGGGAGGCGGGGTCCTGGGGCGCCCGGCCGCCCTCTTCTCAAGGAGAACGTGTTCGCGCCCGATCACGTCGCTCCCGGACGGGATGAAGAAGACCTCAGTCCGCCGCCCGGAGATAGAACGCCTTCAGGTACTCCGACTCCGGGCAGTAGATCGAGACGGGATGGTCGGGGCCGGCGCCCGCCTTCTCCACGATGGAGAACGTCCGTTTCGCGTCGAGCGCGGCCGAGAAGAGGATCTGCTGGAAGAGCTCGGGCGAGACGACGCCGGAGCAGGAGCACGCGAGGAGGACCCCTTCGGGGCCGACGAGCGTCATCGCGAGGCGGGCCACGTCCTTGTAGCCGCGGGCCGCGCGGTCGATGTCGCTCTTCTTCTTCGCGAATGCCGGCGGATCGAGGACGACGACGCCCCACCGCTCCTCGGCGGCGGCCCTCGACCGGAGATCCTGGAAGACGTCCGCGCGCACGAAATCGCCCTCCGGATCGCCGAATCCGTTCTCGCGACGATGGCGGCGGGCCAGTGCCAGCGCGCTCTCCGAGGCGTCGACGTCGACCGCCCGCGTCGCCCCGCCGGCGAGCGCGGTGACCGAAAATCCGCCCGAATAGGAAAAGAGGTTGAGGACCGTCTTTCCGCGCGACAGCCCGCGCACGCGCCGCCGGTTCTCGCGCTGGTCGAGGAAGAAACCGGTCTTCTGGCCGGAAACGAGGTCGGCGACGAAGCGAAGCCCGTGTTCGAGAAAGCCGGATTCGGCCGCTTCCGAAGGCGCCTCGCGCTCCCCTTCGACGCGGACGACGAGCGCGCCGGGAGCGAAAACGTCCCGATACGCCCCGACGATCTCGTCGCGCAGGCGGGAGGCTCCCCCCGCGGCGAGCTGGAGGACGTCGACCTCCCCGTAGCGGTCGGCGACGACCCCCGGAACGAAGTCCCCCTCCGCGTGGAGCGTCCGGTATCCCGTCGTCTCCGGAGGGACGGAATCCCGCCGAAGGGCCCGTGCGGCCCGGAACCGGGCGCGGATCGTTCCGCCGTCGAACGGCTCGTCGCCGAACGTCCAGAGCTTCGCGACGATCGTCGGTCCCGCGCCGCTCACTCCCGCGCCGAGCCGGTCGCTGGTGGACGCACGAACCTCGACGAGGCCGGAAGCCTCCTCTCCCGCCCGGGAGCGGACCGCCCCCGAGAACACCCACGGGTGCCGGCGGAGCACGGAATGCTCGCGGCCGGGCGCGAGCGTCAGGACGAGCATCGCCCGAATGCTACTCGACCGTATCGGGCGCGCGGCTTACAATCTCCCCGTGCCGGACGAGCCGCGCGACTACTCTCACTACTCCGCACGCGACCTGCTCCAGAAAGGAACGGCGTTTCTCGACGCGAACCGGGTCGACGACGCGGCGATGATGCTGTTCACGCTCTGCGAGCGGTTCTCCGCGGCCGACGAGGCCGTGCCGCCCCACGTCCTCTCTCTTTACGCGCTCACGCTGGCCAGGCAGGGAAAGCGGAAGGAAGCGGTGGACATGGGGCGGACGGCGCTCAAGCGCGGCAGCCGCAGCGCCCTGTGCCGGCTGCACATGGCGAAGATCTACCTGCTGGCCGAGTCGCGTCGGAAAGCGTTCGAGGAGCTCGAACGGGGACTCGCGCTCGCGCCGAATCATCCGGACCTCAAACGGCTGCAGCGGGAGATGGGCGTGCGCCAGCCCCCGGTCATCGGATTCCTTTCCCGCGATAATCCGCTCAACATCAAGCTCGGAAAGGCGAGAGCCGGAAAGAAGAAGATCCGCTGATCGCGGCACGGGCGATCCGCGCATAACTCCCCCGCCCAGAGTCCTTTCCGTCTCTTTCGCCGCTCCCTCCCACCGTTCTTCCCCGCGCTGTGGGAAAATCCTCCGCCTCATGGCGCTCACCGAAGTCCCCTCTCCCCTCCCGGACGCTTCCGCCGAATCCCCTTCGGAGCCGTCCACTCCGCTCCTGAATCGCGAGCTCTCCTGGCTCGCGTTCAACGATCGGGTGATCGAGGAGGCGGAGGACACGTCCCATCCGCTCCTGGAGAGGCTGAAGTTCCTCGCGATCTCCGAGACGAATCTCGACGAGTTCTTCATGATCCGCGTCGCCGGCCTGCGCGCCCAGCTCTCGGCGGAGGTCACGGAGCGCTCGATCGACGGCCTGACGCCGGGCGAGCAGCTCGACGCGGCGCGGCGGACGGTCAAGAAGATGATCCAGCGGCAGACGAAGTGCCTCGTCGAGGACCTGATCCCGCGCCTCGCCGACGCGGGAATCACGATCCTGCCGATCGCCTCTCTCGACGATTCGCGGCGCGTGTCGGCGGGAGAATATTTCCGGCGAACCGTCTTCCCGGTCCTCACCCCGCTCGCCTTCGACCCGGGACACCCCTTCCCGTTCCTCTCCAATCTCTCGCTCAACGTCGCGGCGGAACTGAAGAACCCGGAGACCGGCGCCGTCCAGTTCGCGCGCGTGAAGGTGCCCCCCACCCTCCCGCGGCTCGTGCCGCTCCGCCGGATCGTTCTCGGCAAGAAGAAGCTCGACCCGGAGCACGCCGAATTCGTCTTTCTCGAGGACCTCATCCAGGCGAACCTCGCCGACCTGTTCCCGGGGATGACCGTCGTCTCGTCCTACCTCTTCCGGGTGACGCGGGACGCCGACATCGAGATCCAGGAGGACGAGGCGGGGGATCTCCGCGCGACGATCGAGCACGAGATCCGGCAGCGGAAGTTCGGCGCCGTCGTGAGGCTGGAAGTCGCGCCGCGGACGCCGAAGAAGGTGCGCAAGCTCCTCGTCAAGCAGCTCGAGATCCAGGAAGACGACGTGTACGAGGTGCCCGGACCCCTCGGCTCCGGCGATCTGCTCGCGCTCACCCGGCTCGACCGGAAGGAGCTGAAGGACCCTCCCTTCACGCCCGCGGTTCCCGCGTGCCTCGCCGTCGGGCACGACCTCTTCGGCGCGATTCGCGACGGCGACATCCTCCTGCATCATCCGTACGACTCCTTCTCCCCGGCGGTCGAGCTCATCGACCGGGCGGCGTCGGACCCGAAGGTCCTCGCGATCAAGATGACGCTCTACCGCACGAACGCCGATTCCCCGTTCATCCGCTCCCTGATCCGCGCGGCCGAGCAGGGAAAACAGGTGGCGGTCCTCGTCGAGCTCAAGGCCCGGTTCGACGAAGAGCACAACATCGAATGGGCGAAGGCGCTCGAAGAGGCCGGCGTCCACGTCGTCTACGGCGTGATGGGGTTGAAGACCCACGCGAAGATCGCGCTCGTCGTCCGGCGCGAGAAGGACGAGATCCGGCGCTACGTGCACCTCTCGACGGGCAATTACAACTCGCTCACCGCGAAGGTCTACACCGACCTGGCGCTCCTGACCGCGCGCCCGGAATTCGGCGAAGACGCGACCGAGCTCTTCAACTCGCTGACCGGGTGCTCCCTTCGGGCGTCGTACGAGCGCCTCGTGGTCGCGCCGCGCGACCTCCACCGGCGGACGATCGAGCTCATCGAGCGCGAGACGAAGAACGCCCGCGAAGGAAAGCCCTCCGGGATCAAGGCGAAGATGAACGCGCTCCTCGATCCCGCCGTGATCCGCGCGCTCTACGAGGCGTCGCAGGCCGGCGTTCCGGTCGATCTCGCGGTGCGCGGCGTCTGCTCGCTCCGCCCGCGGCTCGAAGGGATCTCCGAGAACATCCGGGTGATCTCGGTCGTCGGCCGCTTCCTGGAGCACAGCCGCATGTTCGCGTTCGAGAACGGCGGCCGCCCGGAGGTCTATCTCTCCTCCGCGGACTGGATGCCCCGAAACTTCTTCCGCCGCGTCGAGGCCCAGTTCCCGCTCGTGGACCCGGCGCTCGCCCGGCACGCGCGGGACATCCTCGACGACTGCCTGCGCGACACCGCGCGGGCACGCGAGCTCCGGAGCGACGGCACCTACGTCCGGGTCGCCGCCGAAGAGCCGTTCGACAGCCAGGCGAACTTCCTGGAGGAATCGCGCCGCCGGACCCAGCGCGCGATCGAACAGCTGCGGCGCGGGCCGTTCGCCGAAGAAGAGCCCTCCGAGAATCCGGGAGAGGGCGGCGACGCCGCCGCGCCGGAGAAGATCGCCGGTTAACGCGTCCGGGCCTTCTTCTGTTCCGCTTTCCCCCGCTCCCGGATCGCCCGCTTCCACGCCCCGCGGAACGTCTCCAGGCGTCGGGCGATCACGGACGCGATCGCGAGGTTCCGGTACCACTTGTGGTCGGAGGGGATCACGTGCCAGGGCGCGTCGTCGGTCGACGTCTTCGACAGCATCTCCTCGAAGGCGCTTCGATAAGCGCCCCAGCGCTTCCTCTCCTGCCAGTCGTCGGGGTTCGCTTTCCAGCGTTTATCCGGATCCTGCTCGCGCTCCTCGAGACGCTTCTTCTGCTGGGCCCGGGAGAGGTTCAGGAAGAACTTGAGGATCACGGTCCCCTCCGCGGAGAGCATCGATTCGAACGCATTGATCTGGCCGTAGCGCTCGCTCCACACGCTCTTCGGAACGAATCGGTGAACGCGCTCGACGAGGACGGACTCGTAGTGGGAGCGGTTGAAGATGACGATCTGCCCGCACGCCGGCGTCTCGCGGTGAACCCGCCAGAGAAAATCGTGCGCGGCCTCCTCCGGCGAAGGAACGCCGAACGTCGCGACCCGGCATCCCTGCGGGTTCACGCCGGAAAAGACGTGCCGGATCGTCCCGTCCTTCCCCGCCGTGTCGATCCCCTGGAGCACCACGAGCACGGCGTGCGTCCGGGCGGCATAGAGGAGTTCCTGGAGAGAGGCGAGCGCCACGAGATCGCGTCGCATCGCGAGCGCGACCGCGGGATCGTCCTTGTCTCCCTCTTTCGCCGCCGGGTCGAAGCCCGCCAGCCGAACGCGCCGGCCGGGACGGACCCGATAGGGATCTTTCGGGATCTTTCGCGGCCGGTGGCGCGTCACGAGTCGGCGCGCGAGAGGACGGCGTCGCCGCGAAGCAGGCTGGCCGATCCGCCGAGGGGCGCCGCGTCGCGAGACCTGGGGACGTTCCCCGGATCGCGGCGGAGCGGTTCCGGATCCTGCGCCAGCCCGCTCGCCGCGACGGCCGCGCGCGCCGCGCGGCGGGCCTCTTCGGCCCGATCCGACGCCCGGTCGAACACGCGATCCAGGGGCGAATCCGAACCGGCCTCTCCGCCCCCGGACTCGATCATCCGAACCAGATCCCGGAGGAGAGATCGCCAGTCGTTCGCCCGCCCGAGCGAATCCTGGAGAGACTGCCACCGGGAGATCTCCCGCTCGAGCCCCGGCTGGCCGAGCTCGCGGCGCGCCATCAACGCGTAGCGGCGGCGCTTGACGGCAATCCGCAACCGGTGGAGACCTTCGTCGTCGAGCACCCGCGGCGCCCGGATCTCGTCCTTCTCGCCGGCGAGCCTCGAGACGATCGGACCCCTCTCGCGGTCGTGGCCGAGCCGCTCGAAGAGCCTCTTCGCGGGCGCCCGTCCGAGCCGGGCGAGCGCCTCGTGCTGCCCGCGGCGAAAGCGCTCCGCGAGGATTTCGTCGACGGCCTGGGCGTCGCCGGGCGCGATCTCTCCCCATCGGGCCAGCTCCGCGACGAGCTCGCGGTCGACCTCGAGCTGTCGGAGGGGCGAGAGGCGGCGCACGAGCTTCGACGCGCCCCGAGCGACCTTCGGACGCCGTCCCGCTTCGGCGACGACGGCGAGGCGACGCAGCGCGACGCGAAGATCGTGGAGGCCCTCCGGAATTCCGCGCCGGAATTTCCGCTCCGCCCGGCGGAGCGCGCGGCGCTGGGACGACCAGAAGGATTCTTCGGGGGGCACGGCGGAATTCTATCCGACCGGTCGGGCGGGCCGGGCGGCGGGCGCGGTCACGAACGCCGGGCGTCGAAGGCCGGAAAGGACACCCGGAACGAGGCCCCGCGCCCCGCCTCTCCTCCGACGGACACCGTCGCGTCGTGGAGGACGGCCAGGTGCTTGACGATCGCCAGGCCGAGGCCGGTGCCCGGCTTCGCCTTCGAGCGCGAGGGGTCGACCTGGTAGAACCGCTGGAAGATCTTCTCCCGTTCCGAGAGCGGGACCCCGGGTCCGCGGTCCTCGATCCGGAGGACGACGCGCCCGTCCTCCCCGGAAACCGACGCGTCGACGCGCTCCCCGTCCGGAGAGAACTTCACGGCGTTGTCGAGAAGGTTGAAGACGATCTGGAGGAGGCGCCGCCGGTCGCCGGAGACGGCGAGCTCGTCGTCTCCGTCGACGTCGATCGTCACCGCCCGGGCGGCCGCCCGCGGCGCGAGATCGTCGGCGACCTCCCGCACGAGGGGAAGGAGGGGAACGCGCTCGGGCGAGAGCTCGATCGCCCCGGACTCGATCCGCGAGAGATCCGTCAGGTCTTCGATCAGGTCGCGCATTCGCGTCGCCTGCCGGGCGATCAGGGCGGTGAGCTGGGTGGACTCCTCGCGGTCGGGCGCGCTTTCCGAGAGGGTCTCGGCGGCGGCCGCGATCGACGAAATCGGCGTCCGGAGCTCGTGCGAAACGTCCGCGACGAAGCGGCGGCGCATCGACTCCGTCCGGGCGAGGGGCGTCACGTCCCGGAAGATCGCGACGGCGCGTCCGCGCGTGCTCTTCTCGAGCGGCAGGACCGAGACCTCCCAGGTCGTGTCGCCCGGGCGCTTCCAGACGATCGACTGTTCCGCTTTCGCGGCGAGGGCGCGGTCGACGAGCGCGATGACCGCGGGCTCCCGGACGATGTCGACCAGGGGCCTCCCGGCGGGATCGAGCACGTCGAGCATCCGCGAGAAGGCGGCGTTCGCCTGCAGGATCTCGCGCTTCCCGTCGACGACGACGAGCCCGGACGGCAGCCGGTCGAACACGGCGGCGGTCAGCCGCCTCTCCGATTCGGCCGCGGCGAGCGACGCCAGGAGCGAGTTCTTCATTCGCCGGACGGCGTCGGAGAGCGCGGCGGCGTCGGGGTCGTCCTCGTCGGGAGGATCGCGCTTCAGATCCCCGCGCGCGACCGCGAGAGTCGCGTCGGTCACGCGGCGGAGCGGCGCCGCGAAGCGTCGGGACGCGACGTGGCCCACCAGGAAGAGCGCGAGGCAGGAAGCGGCGATCGCCGCCCTCCCCGCCCAGAGAGTCTCCGATTCCTGCGCCGCGAGCTCGTCGATGGGAAAGGCGACCCGCAGATATCCCCGGATCACGCCGCTCTTCGGAATCCGTTCGGCGAGATAGACGAAGTTGCGGTCGAGCGTCGCCGAAAAGCGCCGGGAGGATCCCGCTCCCGCCCCGGCGGCTTCCAGCACCTCCGGACGATGGAGATGGTTCTCCATCCGGGGGACGTCGCGAGGGTCGACCTGGCTGTCGGAAATCACCCGGCCCGTCGCGTCGATCGCGGTCACCCGCGCCCCGAGCTCGTCTCCGGCGGAACGCACGAGCCGGTCGACCGCCGCCGGGTCGCCGAACACGGGCTCCGCGAGCGCGGCGAGGAGCGTGTCTTCGGCCTGGAGCCGGCGGATCGCGCGCTCGCGCGACGCCCGGTCGAGGAGGGCGTCCCAGAAGAGCACGAGGAGGACCGCGACGCCGAGCGCCAGGATGCCGAAGAGAAGGGAGAAGCGGGAGGAGAGCTTCAAGACGCCGTCGCGTTCATCGGGAGCATTCCGTCGCGGCGGAGCGGCGTCTCACTCCGACCGCTGCCGGTACCGGTAGCCGAGGCCCACGACCGTCTCGATCCGGTCGTCGCCGAGCTTCTTCCGGAGCGACCGGATGTGGACGTCGACCGTGCGCGTCTCGACGTCGGCGTCGTAGTCCCAGAGCCGCGCGAGGATCGTGTCGCGCGTGACCACGCGGGCGCGGTTCCGGATCAGCAGCCAGAGCAGGTCGAACTCCTTCTTCGTCAGATGAACGGGCTTTCCGGCGACGGTGACCTCGTACCGCGCGCGGTCGACGCGGAGCTCCCCGTCCTCGAACGTCTCCTCCTCCGAGGTTTCGAAGGACGCCACCCGGCGGAGATGCGCGTTCACCCGGGCGATCAGCTCCTTCATCGAGAAAGGCTTCGTGATGTAGTCGTCCGCGCCGATCTCGAAGCCGAGCAGCTTGTCCCGCTCCTCGGTGCGTGCGGTCAGCATGATGATCGGCACGCGCTTGGTGTCCTCGTGGGCGCGGAGCTCCCGGCACAGAGCGAGGCCGTCGATGTCGGGCAGGTTCAGGTCGAGGATCACGAGGTCGAACGGCTTCTCGTGGAGGGCGGCGAGCGCCGCGACCCCGGAGAGATAGTGCTCGACCTGGTATCGCTTCTCCTTCCGAAGGTTCACCCGGATCGTGTAGGCGATGTCCGGGTCGTCTTCGACGATCGCGATGCGCTTCGAGGTCGTGTGCTTATCCAAATCGCCCCGTGATGTAGTCTTCGGTGATCTTTTCTCCGGGATTCGTGAAGATCTTGTCGGTTCGATCATATTCGACGAGCCTTCCCATCATGAAAAACGCGGTCCGGTCCGAGACCCGCGCGGCCTGCTGCATGTTGTGCGTGACGATGACGATCGTGTAGTTCGTCTTCAGGTGATAGATCAGCTCCTCGACCTTCTGGGTCGCGATCGGGTCGAGCGCGGAGGCCGGCTCGTCCATCAGCAGCACCTCGGGGTCGACGGCGAGCGCGCGCGCGATGCAGAGCCGCTGCTGCTGCCCGCCCGAGAGGGCTAGCGCGCTCTTCTTGAGGCGGTCCTTGACCTCGTCCCACAGCGCCGCCGACCGGAGCGCCTTCTCGACCCGGTCCCTCAGTCCGTCCTTCATGCCGTGCAGGCGCATGCCGTAGGCGACGTTGTCGAAGATCGACTTCGGGAACGGGTTCGGCCGCTGGAAGACCATGCCGATCCGGCGGCGCACCTC
>DASTIQ010000223.1 GCA_035717485.1 Thermoanaerobaculia bacterium
TCGCCAGCCCCTTCTTCGACAACACCGTCGTGATCGCCGCCGTCAGCGTCGTCTTCCCGTGATCCACGTGCCCGATCGTCCCGATGTTGACGTGCGGCTTGCTGCGGTCAAACTTCTCTTTCGACATCCTCGTCCCTCTTCCTGCCTGTCAAACCGATCCGGCCCGAATCCCCGAGTTGGAGCCCACGACCAGGATTGAACTGGTGACCTCGTCCTTACCAAGGACGCGCTCTACCGACTGAGCTACGTGGGCAGAGTCACCGGAGTTCCGAGAGCGCCCGGGCGCGGGAGAAGGGATCCGGGCTCCCGCCGCGAAGGGGTGCGCCCCCCCGCCGACGGAATGACGCGATCGAACGTCCCCTCGCGTTCCCCGCGGGTTCCAATCCCTCGCGTCGTCCACTCCGATCTCCTCATCGCTCAGCCGCCAAGTTCCCTTTCGGGGTTGGAGCGGGAGACGGGATTCGAACCCGCGACCAACAGCTTGGAAGGCTGTGACTCTACCCCTGAGTTACTCCCGCGCGATTCCCATCTCTCGCCTCCGCGCCCACGAAATGGTGGGCAGTGGAGGATTCGAACCTCCGTAGCGCGAAGCGCGGCAGATTTACAGTCTGCTGCCATTAACCACTCGGCCAACTGCCCGGAAAACTCTTTCGATTCCCCGCGCCCGCTCGATGGAGCCGACGAGAGGAATTGAACCTCCAACCTTCGGTTTACAAAACCGCTGCTCTGCCGATTGAGCTACGCCGGCGCGATTCCGCGAAGTTCCCCCGCCGCTCTCTTCAAAGACCAGCCGGCGCACACGGATCTTGTGAGCACGGCGCGAACCACGAACGATACCAGAGCGGACTTTTACGCGCAAGCACTTTTCGTCTCTGGCGGATAGGACGGGGGCGCCACCCCGAGGTGACGGCCCCCACCCGCCCAATTTTCGCGCAAAAGGCCGCCGGGCCGGCTAGGTCCTCCCCCCCGCGCGCCGCTGCCGGACCGCTTCGAAAGCCGCGGCGGACGCGGCCGTCGAAACGTTGAGGGAGGCGATCTTTCCCGCCATCGGAAGGCGGGCCAGGACGTCGCATCCTTCGACCACGAGCCGCCGAAGTCCTTTCCCTTCCGAGCCGAACACCAGGATCAGGTCTCCGGACAGGTCGACGCCATAGAGGTCCTCTCCTCTCTCGTCGAGTCCGACGGCGAAAAACCCCGCCTTCCGGCCTTCGTCGAGGAATCGCCGGAGGTTCCCGGCCCGAAAGATCGGAACCCGGGAGAGGGCGCCGGCGGAAACGCGGGCCACGGTGTCGGAGAGGGGGGCGGAGCCGCGCTCATGGACGACGACCCCGGCTCCGGCGGCCTCCGCGACCCGGAGGATCGCTCCGACGTTGTGGGGATCCTGCACCTCGTCGAGGACGAAGAGGAACCTCCCGCCGCGTTCGCCGGCGAAAGCGTCGCCGACGGGCGCGACCGCGACCTCCGCGAGGCGGGCGACCACTCCCTGATGATGCCGCGCGAGTCGATCGAGGCCTTCCGCCTTCCCGTACCGGACCGCGACGCCGGATTCCCGGCAGAGCCTTTTCAGCTCGCCGCTCCTCCGGTCCCGCCGCGCCTCGTCGAAGAGGACCCATTCGACGCGGCGCGGCTCGGCGCGCACCGCCTCTTCGACGGCGTGGAACCCGGCGAGCATCATCGGCCGGCGCGGGAAGCCGGGCCCGGGAGGCTCCCGACCCGGGAAACCCGGGGCCTTGCCGCGACGAGTCCGGAAGCCGCCCCTTCGCGTCGCCCGGGACGGCCGGGAAGAACCGCGGATCGGCCGTTCGAGGCTCGCCGCCGGAAAGTCACGCCGATTCCAGAAGCACGACGACCATCGCCGCGAGCCCTTCGCCGCGGCCGGGGAAACCCATTCCGTTCGTCGAGGTGCCCCGCACGGAAACTCTTTCCCGCGGGACGCCCAGGATCTCCGCGAGCCGGCGCTCGAGCGCGTCGCGCCGCGGCGCGATCTTCGGGGCCTCCCCCACGACCGTGGCGTCGAGATTCCCGAGGACGAGTCCCTTCGAGCGAGCGACGGCCGCCGCGCCGGCGAGCATCTCCGCGCTGTCCCGGCCGCGATTCGCCGGATCGCGGTCCGAAAAGTGCTCTCCCAGGCTCCCGCTCCCGGACGCGCCGAGGATCGCGTCTGCGGCCGCATGGAGGAGCACGTCGCCGTCGGAATGCCCCCCGAGACCCCGCTCCTCCGCCCAGTCCAGCCCCCCGAGGCGGAGCGGCCGGTCGGCCGCGAACGGGTGCGCGTCGAATCCGAGCCCGACGCGGGTCACCCGCGCACCATCGCCTCGGCGATCGCGAGGTCCTCGGGGAAGGTGATCTTGAACGCGCGGCGGGAGACGGGCACGGCGGCGACCCGGATTCCGACCGCCTCGCACCGCGCCGCCTCGTCGGTCGCCGGCGGCGCCTCGAGGGCGCGACGCAGGACGTCGCCGCGGAAGACCTGCGGCGTCGCCGCGGCCGCGATCTCCCGCCGGTCCAGGGTCCCGGAGATCCATTCCCCGTCCCAGCGTTTGAGCGTGTCGGCGACGGTCATCACCGCGATCGCCGCGCCGCTCTCCTCGGCCGCGGCGATGACGAGCCGGACTTCGTCGGGAGTGACGAACGGGCGCGCGGCGTCGTGCACGACGACGTAGTCGCGGGGCCCGGGATCGAGCGCCGCGATTCCGATGGCGACCGATTCCGCGCGCGTCGACCCTCCGGCTCGCACGGGAAACCGGCGTCCCACCGCCGCCGCGATCGAATCTTCGTGGCCGGCCGGCGCCATGACGATGCCGCTCTGAAAAGGGATCCCCTCGAACGCGCTCAGGGCGAGGGAGACGAGGGGCCGTCCGCCGACCGGGACGAGCGCTTTCGGGAGCATGGTCCCGAGCCGCTGTCCTCCGCCGGCGGCGGGAATCAGCAGATGGAGGCTCACACCTTGAGGATCTCTTCCTCTTTGGCCTTCAGGACCGAGTCGACCTCGGCGATCCGCTTGTCGGTGAGCTTCTGCGTCTCCTCGAGGCCGCGCCGCTCGTCGTCCTCCGAGATCTTCTTGTCCTTCATCATTTTCTTCAGCGCGTCGTTGGCCTCGTGGCGGAACCTCCGGATCTCGACCCTCACTTCCTCCGCCATGTGATGGGCGCGCTTGACGAGATCCTTCCGGCGCTCTTCCGTCGGCTGCGGGACGGGGACCCGGACGATCTTCCCGTCCGACACCGGGTTCAAACCGAGGTCGGCCTTCCGGATGGCCTTGTCGATTTCGGCGCACATCTTCGGATCCCAGGGCTGCGCGACGATGAGGTTCGACTCGGGCACGGTGAGGCTGCAGACCTGCTTGAGCGGCACCTCGGTGCCGTACGAGTTGACCATGACGCCGTCGAGGAGCGCCGCCGACGCCCGCCCGGTGCGGAGCGTCCCGTACTGGTGCTTCAGCGCCTCGATCGCCGTGACCATCTTCTTTTCCGCGGACGCGATCTCGTTTCTCACGATACGTCTCCCGCCGCCGCCGGGACCTCGTCGACGACGAGCGACCCGATGTCGGCCCCTTCCACGACGCGCCGGATGTTTCCGGGGACGAGGAGGTTGAACACTTTGATCGGCAACCGGTTGTCGCGACAGAGCGCGACGGCCGCCGCATCCATCACACCGAGGTTCTCCTCGAGCGCCTGCCGGTACGTCAGGAACGGAAGGAGCCGCGCCGCGCGATCGACCTTCGGGTCGGCGGTGAAGACGCCGTCCACTTTCGTCGCCTTGAGCAGCACGTCGGCCTTGATCTCGTTGGCGCGGAGCGCCGCCGCGGAGTCGGTCGTGAAGTAGGGATTCCCGGTCCCGCCGACGAAGAGGATGACGCGGCCCTTCTCGAGGTGCCGGAGCGCCCGCCGGCGGATGAACGGCTCGGAGATCTGGCGCATCTCGATCGCCGAGATCAGGCGGGTGTTGACGTCGCGCTTCTCGAGCGCGTCCTGCATCGCGAGGCCGTTGATGACGGTCGCGAGCATCCCCATGTGGTCGCCGGTCACCCGATCGATCCCGGAAGCGGCCGCCGTCACCCCGCGGATGATGTTCCCCCCGCCGAGGACGACGGCGACGTCGACCCCCTTCCGGTGGACGTCGGCGATCTCGTCGGCGATCCGGCTGATGCGGTCGGGGTCGATCCCGAACGGGCGGTCCCCCATCAGCGCTTCGCCCGAAACCTTGAGAAGGATTCGTTTGTAGCGGGGAGGAGCGCTCACGGCCCCGGATTGTAAGTCACGAGTCCCGGGTCCGCGAGCCGAAAGTCGGGCCCCGGGTTCCGGCCCGACATGCGACCCGCGACGCGAGACACGCGACTCATCTCGTCTGCGCGGCGACCTCCGCCGCGAAGTCGTTCTCTTTCTTCGCCAGACCTTCCCCGAGCTTGTAGCGCAGGAACCGCAGGCCGAGCGCGCCTTCGCCGCCGCGGGCCTTCAGCACCTGGCCGACCGTCTGCTTGTCGTCGCGGACGTAGGCCTGCTCGCAGAGCACGCACTCCTGGAAGAACTTCTCGATCTTCCCGTCGGCGATCTTCTCGACGACGTTGGCGGGCTTTCCGGAGGCCGCCGCCTGCGCGCGGGCGATCTCCCGCTCGGCGTCGAGGACGGAAGCCTCGACGTCCTCCCGGCGCGCGAACCGCGGCTCCGCGGCGGCGACGTGCATCGCCACGTCGCGGGCGAGCTCCTCGTTTCCGCCGGGAATGCCGACGAGAACGCCGATCCGGCCGTTGCCGTGGACGTAGGTCGCGAACGTCTCCCCCGGCTTCGGAATCCAGCGGGCGAAGCGGCGGACGCTCATGTTCTCGCCGATCTTCGCGACGAGCTGCGACACGGCCTCCGCGACGGTCGTCCCGAGCGGGATCGGAGAGGGAAGCTGCAGGAGGGCCTCGACCGGGCCGTCGCCCGTCTCACCGAAGGCCTCGTGGCTCGCGATCCGATCGGAGAGCTTCTCGACGAACGTGCGGAAGTCGTCGGTCTTGGCGACGAAGTCCGTCTCGCAGTTGACCTCGAGGAGCACCGCGGCGGCGGGATGCACCTTCGCGGAAACGAGCCCTTCGGTCGCCGCGCGGCCCGCCTTCTTGGCGGCGGCGGCGAGCCCCTTCTTCCGGAGGATCGTGACCGCCTCCTCGGCGTTCCCCCCGGCTTCCTTCAGGGCGGCCTTGCATTCCATCATCCCCGCGCCCGTCCGCTGGCGCAGGTCGTTGACCATCTTGGCCGTGATCTCCATGGCGTTCTCCATTCAAAAAAATCGGGCCGGGACGCGAACGCCCCGGCCCGCGTATCGACTGCTTTGCCCGTCAGCCGGCGACGGCGCCGAAGGTCTCCGGGGCCGCGGCGCCGGCCGAAGCCGCGCCTTCGCCCGTGTAGCGCTCGTCGTGCGCATGGAGCCCCTCGAGGATCGAGTCGGCGACCTTGCTCGTGAAGAGCCGGATCGCCCGGATCGCGTCGTCGTTGCCCGGGATCACGTGATCGACCAGCTCCGGATCGCAGTTGGTGTCGACCACCGCCACGATCGGGATCTTCAGGGAGTGCGCCTCCTTGACGGCGATGTGCTCCTTCTTCGGGTCGATGACGAAGAGCGCGTCCGGAAGCTCGTCCATCTCCTTGATCCCGGAGAGATTCTTCTCGAGCTTTTCCTTCTCCCGCTCCAGGCGGATGCGCTCTTTCTTGGTGAGGTTTTCGTTCTCGGTGTCGGAGAGCGAGGCCTCGATTTCCTTCAACCGGTGGATCGATTTGCGGATCGTCGCGAAGTTCGTCAGCGTTCCGCCGAGCCACCGCGTGTTCACGAAGAACATCCCGCAGCGGTTGGCTTCCTCGTAGATCGCGTCCTGCGCCTGACGCTTGGTCCCCACGAAGAGAATGTTCTTGCCCGCGGCCGCCAGGGCGGTCACGAATTCCGAGGCTTGTTTGAACTGCCTGAGCGTCTTTTGCAGGTCGATGATGTAGATCCCGTTGCGCTTCCCGAAGATGAACTTCTTCATCTTGGGATTCCAGCGCTTCGTCTGATGACCGAAATGGACGCCAGCCTCGAGCAGTTCCTTCATCGAAATAGAAGCCAGATCACACCTCCTTCGAAACGGGGAGGGGCGCCATGCCCCGCCCTCTCGCGGTTACCGTTTGGAGAACTGGAACCGGGCCCGCGCTCCGCGCTGCCCGTACTTCTTCCGCTCCTTCACGCGCGAATCGCGCGTCAGGAGCCCTTCCTTCTTCAGCCGCGGCCGCAGCTCGGCGTTGAACTGGAGGAGCGCGCGAGAGATCCCGTGCCGGATCGCCCCCGCCTGCCCCGCCGGTCCGCCGCCGTCCACCTGGACGCCGATGTCGAACTTGTCGGTCGTCTCGGTGAGCGCGAGCGGCTGCTTGATGATCATCTTGAGAACCTTGTTGGGGAAATACTCGTCGAAGCCGTGGTCGTTGACCTTGATCTCGCCGGTCCCCGGCTTGAGGTAGACGCGCGCGACCGCTTCCTTGCGGCGGCCCGTCCCGTAGTACCGAAGTGTCGCTGCCAAACCGTCCTCCTGCCTTTACGCCCGCGCCGCGAGCTTCAACGTCTTCGGGCGCTGCGCCTCGTGCGGATGCGTGGCGCCGCCGTACACCTTCAGCTTCTTGAACTGCTTCCGGCCGAGCGAGTTCTTCGGGAGCATCCCGCGCACCGCTTCCTCGATCAGCTTTTCCGGGTGCTTCGCGCGCATGTCCGCCGCGTTCGTCTCGCGCAGCCCGCCGGGGAATCCCGTGTGGCGGCGGTACATCTTGTCCTGCTCCTTGCGCCCGGTGAGGACCGCCTTCCCGGCGTTGATCACCACGACGAAGTCCCCGTTGTCGAGAGAGGGGCTCCAGGCCGCCTT
>DASTIQ010000224.1 GCA_035717485.1 Thermoanaerobaculia bacterium
CGTCTGGCCGCGCCTCACGGCTGCCGCCCAGGAGGACGTCGGGCGAGCGCTCCGACCAGAACTTTCTCGGATTCATTTGGAGGCGCGGCGAGACGTGCCGGAAGACGGGTTCGGCGGGACCGGCCGGCGGGCGCGGCGTACCGGGGCGTACGTTAAGCCCGCCGGCGGTCCCGACGGACTCGTATAACGGCGCGTATCGTCCGCGCCGCCTATTTGCCGGTGCGGATGAGGCGCGTGAGCGCCGGCTCCCGGCCCATCAGCCGCGCATACAGCGCGAGCTGCCCGCGGTGGTACTCCTCGTGCGCGATCGCGTGATGGAGCCATTCGAGCTTCGTGCCCTTCAGCCCGTCGAAGCGCGTGATTTTCTTCTTCATCTCCCGCTCGCCCGCCCGGCGGAGCTTCCGCTCCGCGTCGGCGATCGACCGCCGAAGCAGACGGAGGATCGACGCGCGGTTTCGGGCCTTCGCGAGAGGGGCGTCGTACGTCGCGAGGAGCTCGGGCCACGGCGCGCGGTGGAAGTCCGTGTCCGGACGCGAGAGCTCGCCGGCCGCCATCATCCCGACGTCCATGATGTGCCGCAAGAGCGCGGCGACCGTGCGCGATTCGGGGGCGGGGCGAAAGTGGAAGCCCTTCGACGTGATGTTTTCGGCTTCCGCGATTACGCCGTCGCGCGCGCCGCGCCACGCTTCCAGCGCTTCTTCGAGCGGGGTCAATGGGTGCTGTTTCGTCATGGCCGGATTATCGCGCCTCTTCGAGGGGATTCGGCGGGGCCGCGCCCGACATCAGCTGCTCGTGCAGCTCGGCGACGCGCTCGACCGTGTCGATCTCCGAGATCGGCTTGTCCGGGCGCAGGCGCAGGATGCGCGGGAACCTCAGCGCGTATCCCGACTTGTGCCGGCGCGACTCCTGGATGCCGTCGAACGCGACTTCGAGCACGACTTCCGGCCGGACGATCCGCGTCCGGCCGTACATCTTCTCGGTGATCCGCTTGAACGTCGCGGTCGTCGCGGCGATCTCGGCGTCGGTGAGTCCCGAATAAGCCTTGCCCACGTTGACGAGCGAGCCGTCCGCCGCGCGGACGGCGAACGTCAGGTCGGAGAGGAGTCCCGCGCGCCTGCCGTGCCCCGGCTCGGCGACGGTGACGACGACGTCGAGCGTGGCGCGCGCCTTCTTGTACTTGAGCCAGCTCCGTCCGCGCTTCCCCGGCGCGTACGGGGCGGTCTCGTCCTTGATCATCAGTCCCTCGTTTCCGTGCGCGATCGCCGCGTCGAAGAGGAACTCGAGATCGCCGGCGCCGGAAGCGCGGGAAACCGGCGACAGGAACGTTCCCTGCGGAAGGACCAGGGATTCGAGCCTTCTCCGCCGTTCGACGAACGGAAGATCGATGACGAGCGCGCCTTCCCAGGCGAGAAGGTCGTAGAAGACGAAGACGAGCGGCACTTCCGCGATGGCCCGGCGATCGACCTTCTTGCGCCCCAACCGCTTCTGCAGCCGCCCGAACGGGAGGGCGCGCCCGTTCTCGAACGCGAGGATCTCTCCGTCGGCGACGAGCGGAACCGGGAGAGCCGCCAGGCGCGCCGCGATCTCGGGAAACGAGCCGGTGATCTCGTCGAGCGTCCGGGAGAACAGGGCGACGCGGCCCGGAGAGAGCGCGCCCGCCGGCGCGACGTGCGCCTGCGCCCGGATGCCGTCGAACTTCTCCTCGACGACGGTCTTCTCCCACGGGAGATCGTCGCCGGCTTCGTACACGGCCGCGAGCTGGAATCCCATGGGATGGAAGAGCGCGAGCGCGGCTTCCGACAGCCGGCCGTCGCACGCGAGCGCCGCGACCCGCCCCACGTCGCCGGCGAGCAGGTTCGCCCGCTGGACGTCCGGGAGGGGAACGGAGAACGCCTTCGCGATCGCCTGCTCGAGAAGGAGCGTCGAGAGCCCGGTGCGCTGCCCGCCGGACGCGAGCTTCACGATCTCCTTCAGGACTTCCGGCGCGAGCGGCTCGAGCGTCGCCGCCAGGAGCGACAGCTTCGGATCGACCCCGCGGGTCGCCGCCAGTCGCTCGAAGAACGCCGCGGCTTCCCGGACCGGAAGATCGGCCGATCGTTTCCGCCCTCGCTGGAGCAGCGCGAACGTCTCTCCCGCGTCCCCGACCTCGCGGAAGCAGTCGCCGAGAGTCTCGTCGTCGATTTCCGGAAAGAGGACTTTCGCCGTCCGATGGATCGCGCTTCCCCCGACGGAGAGGGTTCGTTCCTCGCGCGCGGAAAAGGGGCGGCCGGAAAGGAAGCGCGCGGCGATCGGGAGGGACTCCGGGTCGAGCGCCGCCAGATACCCCGCCGCGAGCGAGACCTTCCCGGACGTCCGGCGCGTCGCGCGGAGATTCGCCGCGAGCGCCGCGAATCCCTTCATGCCTCCTCCGGCGCGGCGGCCTCGAGCGCCTCCGCGTCCATTCCGCGGCGCGCCAGGATGCGCGCGAAGGCGTCCGCGAACCCGTGGACGGTGCGGACGCGTCGGGCGCGGGACTTCTCGACGATCGCCACGAGCTCGTCGAAATCCGCGTGGTCGGACATCGGGACGAGGCCCTGCGCCCCGTAGCGGTCGTACGCGGCGTCGAGGAGCGCCCAGCCGGTCACCGCGACGACGCGTCGGTTCCGGATCTTCGTGACCATCGGCTGGCTGCGGCACGGCGGCGGGACGACGAGGGCGCGCCCCTCGAGGGCCGAGGAATCGTACGGAACCGCGTTCGGGAAGGTCACTCCGAACGCGCGGTAGAGGGAGCTCATCTTCTCGATCGCTCCATGGAGGGAGACCGGGATGCCGGCCCCGCCGAGGATCCTGGCGACCTCCGGGCCCTTCCCGAGCGCGTACGCGAGGAAGACCGGTGTCGCGCCCTCGCCGAGCGCCGCCCGCGCCTCCGCGACGATCGCTTCCCGCAGGAGGCGTGTTTCGGGAAACCGAAAGACCCGCAGGCCGAACGTCGACTCGACGACGAGCGTGTCGCATTCCGGGATCTCGGCGGTCGCGCAGGTGAGGGAAGGGCGGAGCTTCACGTCGCCGGTCACGAAGAGGCGTTCGCCCCCCTGTTCGACGAGCGCGCCCGCCGAGCCGAGCACGTGTCCCGCCGAAAACAGCGTCAGGCGAGCCGGAGACCGGGGCGAGCCGACGTCGACCGGCTCTCCGTACGGGAGGACGACAGTCGCCGTCTCCCCGAACCTCGCCCGCACGATCGCGGCGGTCTCCGGTGTCGCGTACATCCGGCCGGGCAGCGCGCGGGCGTGATCGCCGTGACCGTGCGTGACGATCGCCGCTTCGACCGGAAGAACGGGATCCACGTGGAGACCGACTTCGGGAAGGAAGAGTCCCGCGGGCGTCGTTTCGAGCCGCACGGAGGAGAGGTTAGCAAGCTCCCGGCCACGACCCGCGGCGATCTATCATCCGCCGCATGACCGACACGCTCACGAACCGCCTCGCCCCCCTGGAAATGTCTTCCGGAGAGTTCCGCACTCTCGGCCATTCCCTCGTCGACCGAATCGCGGGGTTTCTCGACTCCCTTCCCGGCCGCCCGGTGACTCCGGCGGAAACGCCCGCGGAAGTCCGCGCGGCGATCGGGAGCGAGCGACGGCTTCCGGACAGCGGCTCTCCCGCCGCTCCCCTTCTCGAAGAAGCCGCTCGACTGCTCTTCGAACACTCGCTCTTCAACGGCCATCCCGGGTTCCTCGCCTACATCACGTCGTCCGCGGCGCCGATCGGAGCGCTCGCCGACCTTCTCGCCGCGGCGGTCAACCCGAACTGCGGCGCCTTCGGCCTCTCCCCCGCCGCGACCGAGATCGAAGCGCAGACGGTGCGCTGGATCGCGGAGCTGATCGGCTTTCCCGGAACGGGCGGGGTGCTCGTCTCGGGGGGAAACATGGCGAACTTCGTCGGCTTCGTCGCGGCCCGGCGGGCGAAGGAGCCGGAGGTCCGCGAAAAGGGAATCGATCCCGGGCGCGTCCGGCTGCGCGTCTACACGTCCGCGGAGACGCACACCTGGATCCAGAAGGCGGCGGATCTCTTCGGTCTCGGGACGGAGGCGATCCGCTGGATCCCCGTGGATGCGGAGCTGCGGATGATCCCCGAGGCGCTCGAGAACGCGATCGCGGAGGACGCACGCCGCGGAGAGCGGCCGTTCCTCGTCGTCGGGACGGCGGGCTCGGTCGGAACGGGCGCGGTGGATCCCCTTCCCGCGATCGCTGCGATCGCCCGACGCCACGACTGCTGGTTCCACGTCGACGGAGCGTACGGCGCGCTCGCGGCGGCGCTCCCCGACGCCTCGGCCGACCTCAAAGGGCTCGCGCTCGCCGATTCCGTCGCCGTCGACCCGCACAAGTGGCTCTACACGCCGGTCGAAGCCGGGTGCGCGCTCGTGCGCTCGCGCGACGCTCTCCGGGACGCGTTCAGCTATCGGCCGCCGTACTACCACTTCGACCGCGACGAGGAGACGATCAATTTCTACGAGCTCGGGCCGCAGAACTCGCGGGGCTTCCGGGCTCTCAAGGTCTGGCTGGGACTCCGCCGGACCGGTCGGGAAGGCGCCGTTCGGATGATGGCCGACGACTGCGCGCTCGCCGGCGTGCTCGCGGAGAACGTGAGGAAGACTCCCGGCCTCGAGCTCCTGACCGTCGGGCTCTCGATCGTGACGTTCCGCGCCGTTCCGGAAGGGATGACCGACGCGGAGGCTCTCGACGAGCTCAATACGAAGCTCCTGACCGCGATCCAGGAGGACGGCCGGTTCTATCTCTCCAACGCCGTCGTCGGAGGGAAGTTCGCGCTGCGCGCCTGCATCGTCAATTTTCGGACGTCGCGGAAGGAGATGGAGGCGCTGCCGGGCGTGGTCGTGGAGCTCGCGAAGGGGCTGCGGTAGGAGGCGCGGTGATACGCGCCGTCATATGGGGCCGCCGTGCCCGGGGGGCGGCCACCGGCCGAAGCGATCTCTCCAAGTCCGGACTCCGGAGATTGCCGCGGTCGCTGCCCGCCTTCGCCGAGGTTTCGCCGCGGCGAGCCCGCTCCCGGACAATGACCTCTTCTCCGTGGCCGGTCGCGCCCGCTATCTCTTGCTGATGAAGTCCCAGGCGTTGACGGGCTTGCCGGCACCCGGCGGCGCCGACGGCCGCACCACCGCGTCGATCTCCGGCGCGAAATCCTTCAGCAGCCGGCGCACCGGAACCCCGTCGGCGCCGCGCTCGAGGATCTCGGCCGCCGATTCGTCCATCTTCGCGAGATAGGCCTCCCACTTCGCTTCCGAAACCGGCATCGCCCGGAAACGGACGTTGCTCATCGGCACGAAGGCGCGGGAGAGGAATTCGCTCTTGCGCTTCAGGTCGTCCTCCGAGGCGAGCGGTTCGTTCTCGTAGGGCGTGTGGGGCTTCGGGATGAACGCGTTGACCGACGGAACGATCGTGGCCATCTTCCCGGTCGCCTTCGCGGAGGCGAGCGCGATCTCCCGGCAGTCGGCGACGAGCCGCACCAGGTCGCGCAGGTCTTCCTCCGTCTCCGACGGCAGCCCGAACTGGAGATAGAGCTTCAGGTTCGTGAACCCGTGCGCGAAGATCATCGCGACCTTCTCGCGAAGCATCGCGTCGGTCACCTTCTTGTTGATGAAGCGGCGCAGGCGCTCGTTGCCCGCCTCGGGAGCGATCGCCAGCGATCTCTCCCCCTGCGCCGCGAGGACCGAAAGGATTTCCGGACGGATCGCGTCGATCTTGATCGACGAGAGCGCGATGTGGAAACCGAGCGAGGCGAGCCCCGCGAGGATCGTGTCGATCTCCGGGTGATCGCAGACCGCCGTCGCGATGAGGCCCGTGCGATCGGTGAATTCACGGCCGAGCTTCGCGGTCGCGAGGATCGAGGACGCCGGATACTGCTTGATCGGCGCCATCGCGTAGGCCGCCCAGCAGAACTTGCACATCTCGGTGCATCCGCGCGAGATCTCGATCAGCAGCTTGTCGGAGAGCTCCGTGTGCGGGGTCAGGATCGTCGAATGCGGAACCTCGTAGTCGGGGCCGATCTCCTTCCTCGACATGGTCTGCTGGATCACGATCTTGCCGGCGGTCGAATTTTCGGCGCGCGTCCCCTGCACCGACGGCACGAAGAGTCCCGGAACTTTCGCGGCCTCCTCGAGGAACTCGTCCCGCGAGAGTCCCCGCTTCATCAACCCGGAAATCGCGGGCACGAGCTTTTCGCCGTCTCCCATCGCGAAGACGTCGAAGAACGGCGTCAGCGGCGCCGGATTGATTCGCGCGCAGTCTCCGCCGACGACGAGGATCGGGTGCCGCGCGTCGCGATCCTTCGCCCGCCGAGGGATCCGGGCGCGATCGAGCGTCTTCAGCAGATTGACGTAGTCCATCTCCCAGGAGACGGACCAGGCGACGACGCCGAACTCGGAGAGCGGCGTCCCGCTCTCGAACGTTTCGGCCGGCGCCTCCTCTTCCCAGAAGAAACGTTCGCAGACGAAATCGTCGACGCGGTTGAAGAGCCGGTACACCCACTGGAAGCCGAGATTCGACATCCCGACTTCGTAGGAGTTCGGGAATCCGAGCGCGAGCCGGTACGCGCCGAACTTCTTCGGCTCCTCGACGAAACGCTCCGCGGCGGCGAGCTGCCGCCTTCTTTCCGGCCAGCCGGTCATAAACAATCCAGTTTAGCAGGCCTCGCGATACATCGAGCCGGCCGGGCGCGCGTCTCGCGACACCTCGGCGTCAATCCCGGAGCGACCGTTACCCCGATGTCGAGGCGCCGCGAGACGTGCGGGAAGGCGGGGATCGGGCGGCTGCCGGCCGCTAAGGCGTACCGGGAGCGTACGGCCTGCGGACGGCAGGTCGCACGGCCCCGCATAACCGCGCGTATCGCGGCGCCTGTTATTCCGGGACGGCCCAGAGGCGAAACACGACCAGCATCGGCTCCTTGACCCGCATCAGGAACCGCGACATGTCGCGGACGCCGAAGGGCCGCCAGAAGACCGGGACGGCGCCCGCGACGACGACATGATCGGGAAGGACCGCGCATTCGACCGAGGTCTGGATCGGCTTGGCGACGCCGTGGATCGTCAGCGTTCCCCCGACTTCGGCCGTCAAGGTCGCGCCCGGCTCGAATCCCGAGAGATTTCCCTTGTACGAGCTCCCTTCGAAGAGGATCTCCGGGAAACGCGCCGCCTCGAGCGCGCGGTCCCGCACCTCGAGATCGCGCTTCGCCTTCCCCGTCTCGATCGAATCGGCGCGGATGGCGATCCGCGCCTTCAGCACGCCGGGCTGGCCGGGATCGATCTCGACCCCGCCGTGCCACGCGTCGACC
Source organism: Thermoanaerobaculia bacterium (assembly GCA_035717485.1). Classification (NCBI taxonomy): domain Bacteria; kingdom Pseudomonadati; phylum Acidobacteriota; class Thermoanaerobaculia; species Thermoanaerobaculia bacterium. Next base: position 7,318 of record DASTIQ010000224.1, read on the forward strand.
TTCCCGTGGATGACGTGGAAGGACGTCGGGAGCTCGAACGTGATCGAAGACTGCTCCGGAACGAATCGATACTTCACCGCCTGGGCCGGCGCGACGGTCGGATTCTCCGGAATCGGCTTCTGCGCGAAGCCGGGGAGACACATCGCCCCGACGACGAGAGCCGAAATGAAGGTCTTCATGCCCGTATTTTAGCGCACGGCCTGGACAAAGGCCCGATCAACGTCCGGAACGGGCATGGCCGAACCACCAGTCGGCGACGTTCGTCCCCGTCGGACCGGTGCGGAAGGCCCCTCCCGAGTTCCCGAAATACGACGCCGAATCGTGCGCCGCGAGCCGTTTCCGCGCGTCCATCCCGCGGGCATTCCCCGCCGCGACCGTCCCGCCGTCGACGAGG
>DASTIQ010000225.1 GCA_035717485.1 Thermoanaerobaculia bacterium
CGAGGGAATTCGGATGCGAGGCGATCGCGACCGGGCACTACGCGCGGATCGGCCGCGACGGGGCCGGCCGCCCCGTCCTGCGGAAGGGCGCCGACGCGGCGAAGGACCAGTCGTACTTCCTCTGGGATCTCGGCCGCGAGCAGCTCGACCGGGCGGTCTTCCCGGTCGGGGGGCTCTCCAAGACGGAGGTCCGCCAGAGAGCGCGGGAAGCATCCCTTCCGACGGCGGACAAGGCCGAGTCGATGGAAATCTGCTTCGTTCCCGCGGGCGACGCGGCTTCGGAGTTCGTGGAACGGGAGGCGAATGCCCTCGGGCTCGCCCTTCCGGCTCACGGGCGCTTCGTCGGCCCGGACGGCGCCGCGATCGGCGAGCACGGGGGAGTGCACCGCTTCACCGTCGGACAGCGACGCGGTCTCGGCGCCGCGTTCGGGGAGAGACGCTACGTCACCGAGATCGACGCCTCCACGGGCGACGTCCGGCTCGGCTCGCGCGACGACCTCCTGACGACCGAGGCGCGCGTCTCGGGCGTCCGCTGGACGTCGATCGACGCCCCGGGCGCTCCGGTCGAGGCGACGGTTCGCGTTCGCCACCGGGGCCGGGAGACGCCCGCGACGATCACGCCCCTTTCCGAGGGAAGAGCGCGGATCGCCTTTCACGAGCCCGTCGCGGCGGTGGCTCCCGGACAGGCCGCGGTGTTCTACGACGGGGACCTGGTGATCGGAGGCGGGACCCTCGTCCGGTAGGCTCGGCGGTCCGCGGACTCCGACCGGCCGGGGCCGCCTCAGTTCGTGGGGCTTTCCGAAGCGGGGGGCGGGACGGCGGTGACTTCGGGGATCGGGCCGAACTGCCGCTCGTAGATCCCGATGTTCTGCGCCAGCGCGTTGAGGAGCTGTTTCGCGTGCACGGGAGTCGTGAGGATGCGCGCGAGGATCTTCACGTCGGGCCGGCCGGGCACGATGCGTCCGAAGTCGAGCACGAACTCGGTGGGGTTGTGCAGGATGTTCGCGAAATTCACGTAATGGCCGGCGGACGTCGGCTCGTCGATCGTCATCTTCAGCTCGACCGGTTTCGGTTCGTTCATGCGGCGCTCCTGCGCGAAGTCTAGCAGGCCGCTCCCGCCTATAATGCCCGCGCGGGAGGCACGGCCATGTGGAGCGCGATCTTGTTCACGGTTCTGGCCCAGGTGCATACGACGACGCCGCCTTCCCAGCCCACGCTTCCGAGCCCCGAGGAGCGGGCGATGCAGCGGCTGCGGATCACGAGTTCCGTGGCCTCGGGCGACGGACACTACCTGCGCCGATCGGACGGCCGTCACGGCGCGGTCGCGGACCCCCGCGAGATCGACGCCGCGCTCGACGACTACGCGGCGGTCATCAAGAAGAGCCGCACCGACGCGGACGCGAAGTGGAAGTACCTCCGGGCGACGTATTTCAAGGCCGAGTACACCGGATTGAGCGATTCGCAGAAGGCGGCGCTCTACGAACGGGCGATGCCGATCGCCGACGACGCGATCGCCGAGCAGCGGGCGCGGGCCGCCGCGAAATCGGGGGCCCGGCCGGCGGCCCTCGAGCCCGCCGAGATCGGGAAGGCCCTCGCGGGCGATGCGACGGCGGGAGAGACGTTCTTCTGGACGGCCGTCACGTGGGGACAGTGGTCGCTCGTGCACGGCAAGATGGCGGCGGTCCGGCAGGGGGTGGCGGGGAAGGTCCGGGACGACGCCCGGGCGACGATCGCGATCGACCCGAAGCTCGAAGACGCGGGAGGATACCGGGTGCTCGGCCGGCTCCACGCGGTCTCGCCCAAGGTGATCTTCTTCACGGGGTGGATCGATCGCGACGAGGCGATCAAGGATCTTCGGGAGGCCCTCCGCATCGCGCCCGACAATCTGGTCAACAAACTGTTCCTCGCGGAAGCGATCCACGAGTACTCGGAGGATCGGGCGCCGGCGGTGGATCTCCTCCGCGCGGTGCTCGCCGCGACTCCGCATCCGGACCACCTCGTCGAGGACGTGAAAGTGCAGGAGGATGCCCAACGGGATCTCCAGACGTGGGGCGCCTCGTAGGAGCCGCGGCGGCGGATCGGGCGCGCGCCTCGGTCCCGGGTCGTTTCCGCCGATCGTCTTTCGACTCGCGGCTCGCGACTATTCTCGCCGGTCGAGATCCCGCAGCAGCCGTTTCGCCGTCTTCCTGAGCACGGGATGCCGCCATCGGGGGGCGATCGCGGAGAGCGGTTCGAGGACGAAGCGCCGGAGGTGCATCCGGGGATGGGGGAGGGTGAGCCGCCGGCTCGCGACGACCTCGCCGCCGACGTCGAGCAGGTCGATGTCGAGCGTTCGGGGGCCGTTCCGGAAGGTCCGCGTTCGTCCGCCCCGGCGTTCGATGTCGCGGGTCGCGGCGAGGATCTCGGCGGGAGCGAGCCCCGTGCGGATCTCGGCGACGGCGTTCAGGAAAGGGCGCTGGTCGGCGTACCCTTCGGGCTCGGTTTCGAAGAAAGGCGACACGCGCACGATCGCGGCGACTCTTCCGAGTTCCCGGAGGGCGAACCGCAGGTGCGCGAACCGATTTCCGAGATTGCTTCCCAGGCCGAGATAGGCCGTCCGGTCAGAAGTCTTCTTCTTCCTCGCGCTCGTGAGTCTCGAGGGGCGGCTCCTCGTCCTCGAATTCTTCCTCCGGATAACCGGCGTGATCGATCGACTCTTCTTCTTCGTCGTGCCCATGGTCCTCGAAATCGCCGGCCTCGTCGGGCGCGACGACGATCGGAGCCATCCGGCGGGGCCGTGGAGCGGCCGAGGCGGAGTCTTCGGCGCTCCGCGCGTCGCGCTGGTTCGCGCCGCATTTCGGGCATACGGCTTCGGGCTTCCCCAGATCGTAGAACTTCGCCCGGCAATTGAAGCATTCGAATTTTTTCCCGAGATTCGGCATCCCACCCCCGAAGCGGGCCGACCGTATCACCCGGTTCCGGGGGCGTCAAGGATTCCCGCGGTTCCGGAAAATTTCCGCGTGCTACGCTTCGCCGGCTTGGGAAATCGCGCCGAATTCTTCGCGGTGGACGTGGCGGACGGCAGCTCCTCGGCGCGGCGGGGACGCCTCGTTCTCCCGCACGCGACCGTCGAAACCCCGGCATTCATGCCGGTGGGGACGCTCGGCGCGGTCAAGGGGATCCCGTTCGATCTGCTCGAGAGCTGGGACTGCCGTTTGATCCTCGCCAATACCTATCACCTCCTCCTCCGGCCGGGAGTCGAGGGGATCCGCCGGGCCGGGGGACTGCACCGGTTCACGGGGTGGCGCCGCGCCTTTCTCACCGATTCCGGGGGCTTCCAGGTGATGTCCCTCGCGGCGCAGCGCGAGATCGGCGAAGAAGGGGTGCGTTTCCGCTCGCATCTCGACGGATCCCCCGCCTTGCTGACGCCCGAGGTGGCGATGGAGCTCCAGGGCGCGTTCGGAACGGACGTCGCGATGTGCCTCGACGTCTGCCCGGCGCTTCCCGCGTCGAGGGGAGAAGTCGAGGACGCGGTCGCCCGAACCACGCGCTGGGCGGAACGCTGCCGCCGCGCCTGGCGGGGACCGGGGGAACTGTTCGGAATCGTCCAGGGCGGCACGGACGAGGAGCTGCGGCGCCGTTCGGCCGGGGAGATCGTCGCGCTCGACTTCGCGGGATACGCGATCGGAGGCGTGGCCGTCGGCGAGGAGAAGGAAGAGATCGCGCGGATCACCCGTGCGACCGCGGCGCTGCTCCCGTTCGACCGGCCGCGCTACTTGATGGGCGTCGGGACTCCCGGAGACCTCCTCGCGGGCGTCCGGGCCGGCATCGATCTCTTCGACTGCGTTCTGCCGACGCGGAACGGGCGCATGGGTCACGCCTACACGTCCGGCGGAAGCCTCGCCATCAAGAACGCCCGGCACGCCGAAGACGATCGGCCGCTGGATCCGGAGTGCGCGTGCCCGGTGTGCCGCCGGCACAGCCGGTCGTACCTCCGCCATCTCTTCGTCCTGAAGGACATCACGGCGCCGGTCCTCATCTCGATGCACAACGTTCACTTCTTCCTCGCGTGGATGGCGAGGATCCGCGACGCGATCGAGCAGGGGCGGCTGGCCGGGCTCGCGGCGCCGCCGGAAGGAAAGGAGGCCGCGTGACGGCCGGAAGGGGTCCCGGATGAGCGAAGAGACGATCGCCCTGGTGACGGGAGGAGGAACGGGCCTCGGCCGCGCGACGTCGCTCGCCCTCGCGGAGACGGGCCGCGCGGTCGCGCTCTTCTCGAGGTCGGCGGAGCACGTCGAGAGCGTCGCGGAGGAGATCCGCTCCCGCGGCGGGCGGGCGCTCGCGCTGACCGGCGACGTCCGCGACCCCGCCGCCGTCGAGGACGCCGTGGCGCGGACCGAGAGGGAGTTCGGGGCGATCGGGATCCTGGTCAACAACGCGGCCGGGAACTTCCTGGTGCCGGCGGAGGATCTGACGCCGAACGGATTCCGCGCGGTCGTCGAGATCGTCCTGCACGGCACGTGGTTCTGCTCGTCGTCCGTCGGGAAGAGGATGCTCGCGCGCGGCCGCGGGACGATGGTGAACGTCGTCGCGACCTATGCCGAAACCGGGATGCCGGGGGTCGTGCATTCCGCGGCGGCCAAGGGCGGAGTCCTTTCCCTGACCCGTACCCTCGCCGCGGAGTGGGGCTCCCGGGGAATCCGGGTCAACGCGATCGCGCCCGGGATCATGGTGACGGAAGGCGCCGCGAAGAATCTTCAGTTCGCCGATCCCGCCACCCAGCGGAAACTGATTGGGACGCTGCCCGCGAGGCGGCTCGCGACGCTCGAGGAAGTGGCGGGCGCGATCGTCTGGCTCTGCAGCCCTGCCGCGGATTACGTGACCGGCACGTGCCTGACGATCGACGGCGGCATGTCCCTGCCGACGAGCTTCTTCCGGAGGGGATAGTCGCCGTCACTCGCCGATCTCCTCCCAGACCGCCTGGGTGACCGTCCGACGGTCGCCGTCCCGCGCGAGGCGGAGCTCGAACCGGTAGCGGGCCGACGACGGGAGGATTCCTTCGAGCCCGGCGATCTTCCGCACGGAGCCGTGGAAGGACGCGCGAAAGCGGGCGACGTCGAATTCCGGGAAGCGTTCGATCGTGAGGCCGCTCACCGCGACGTCGACGGAGGCGTACGCGGCGAAGAGGCGGCGAATCTCCGCGTCGAGGTCGTTCCGGCTCATGCCTCCGTTTCCCCGGAAGTCGGGGGCGAGCGCCGCGACGACGGGCGCCGCGTCGCGGCGGTTCGCCGCCTGCACGAGAGCGTCGACCGTTTCGGCCGACGGGTCGCCCCTTCCCCCGCAGGCCGCCGCCGCGAGGGCGAGGATCAGGCCGAGGCGCGCCGGGCGAACGGCCATTGTTTCCGGGCGAAGGCCCGTACGAGGAAGAATCCCAGCCCGGCCGCCATCACGGCGGCCCCTTCCGGCTTGAATCCCTTTTCCGGGGACACGACGATGTATCCCCACAGGATCAGCGCCACGGCCGCGGGAAGGGGATAGAGCCACATGCGGAAGGGGCGCGGCCGCCGTGGCTCGCGGACCCGGAGAATGATCGCGGCGAGGACCTGCATGAAGAACGGAATGATCGCGCGGATCGTCACGATGGACCGGATGACCGTCGGGAGCGGGAGAAGGCAGAAGATCGTCCCGGTCGCGCCCAGCCAGAGCACCGCGACCCAGGGGAAAGCTCCCGTCGGATGGAGGCGGCCGAACAGCGCGAAGAAGTTCCGGTCCCGACCCGCGGCCCACAGGATGCGGGAGTAGCCGAGGATCAGCGAGAACACCGAGGCGAGCCCCGTCCAGAGGATCAGCAGCGTGACCGCCCGGGCCGCCCGGACTCCGAGGAGGACGCCGAGATAGTCGGAGAAGACGTGCTCGGAAGCCATGGCCGTGCGCATCGGGAGCACCGAGACGAGGCAGGCGTTCATCAGGATGTAGAGGACGAAGATCGCCAGGATCGAGATCACGATGACCCGGGGGATCGTGCGCGTCGGATCGTGGATCTCGTCTCCGAGGTAGCAGATGTTGTAGTAACCCAGATAGTCGTAGACCGCGAACACGAGCGCCGTCAGCAGCCCCGCGTACCCGGCGGCGCCGTCGAGGCGAGGCGCGCGCCAGAACGCGAAAGCCGAGAGGCGCAGGTGCGGCAGCCCCGCCGCGATGATGACGCCCACCGTCGCGAGCACGCCGGCCCAGAGGAGGATCGAGAGCTTGCCGAGCGTTCCGATCCGGCGCAGGAGCAGGATCGTCAGGGCCGCGCACGCCAAGGCCGCGATCGCCGGAGTCGGCCAGGAGATCGACGGGAACAGATAGACGAGGTATTTCGCGAAGCCGATCGCGCCGGAAGCCATCGAGAGCGGCGCGGAGATCAGGATCTGGAAGAGGAAGAGGAACGAGAGCAGGCGTCCCCACCGGTGCGCGCCGTAAGCCTCCCGGAGGAAGACGTACGTCCCGCCCGAGGCGGGGAGCTCGGCGGCGAGCTCGGCGGTGACGAGCCCGTCGGAGATCGCGAGCAACGCGCCGAGGAGCCACGCCAGCATCGCGCGGCCCCCTCCCATCGCGGAAAGGATCAGCGGGATCGTGATGAAGGGACCGATCCCCACCATGTCGATCATGTTGAGAGCGACCCCCCGCCAGAGGCCGATCTCGCGGCGGAGCTCGGTCAACGCGCGGTCGCCGGCGTGATGAGGTTCACGAAGATGCGGATCGCGCCCGGAACCCCTTCCGGGAGCTCGCGGAACCACGACTCGGCGGTGAAGACGTACGTCCCCTTCCCGAGAGCGGTCGTGACCAGCCCGCCGCGCAGCGGCGGGTCCCCCGGGTCGTGCATCGAGAGGAGCGGCTTCCACTCGGGAGACCACTCTCCCAGGAAATAGAGGCCGCGCTCCTGGACCCACCCGTCGAAGTCGCGGAGCGTGATCCGGTTGGGCCGGTTCCAGATCGGATCGTCCGGCGAGAGGATCTCGACGGGAGAATCCTCGACCGTCACGCGTTGATTCTCGTCGGGGAACTTCGCCGGGTGCGGGAAGAAGTCCCCCGCGTTGAACGCGCGGGTGTTGCTGTTGTACTGGACGACGAGTCGGCCGCCGGCGCGGACCCACGCCAGGAGCCGCCCGTTGGCGCGGCGCAGGTCGTCGCGGACGTCGTAGGCGCGCGGGCCGGTGACGATCGTCGGGTATGCGGAAAGATTGCCTTTCTCGAGATCCTCGGGAGAAAGGAGATGGACGCGGATTCCGAGCTGCTGCAGGAATTCCGGAATCGAGTCCTCCGCTCCCCGGACGTACCCGATCGAGAGCCCGGCCGGCACCGCGAGATCGAGGACCTCGACGCGGGTCTCGGCAGGCTTGACGAAATAGAAGGGGCCGATGTCGGGATGCTCGATGAAATCGAGCGTCGCGCGCTCCCCGTCCGCGGCCGCCCGAACCCGGTAGATCCCCGGCCGCGCTCCGGCGGGAACGCCGAGGGAGAAGCGGACCGTGGCGGAGCGGACGTCCGGGGAAAGGGAGAACGGCTGGGCCGCGGGCGTCGGCCAGCCCGGAGGCGCCTCGAGCGAGACCGCGCCTTGCCGCGCTCCCGCGGCGTTGTTCGCGACCTCGATCTCGATCGGGACCGCTTCCTTCCCGACCCGGGAAAGCGGAACGACGGCGAGAGGCGGGTTCGTGCGGATGGAGAGCGCGGGCAAGACCGCGAGCCGGCGGGCGATTTCCCCGCGGAGGGGATCGATCGTGCGCGTCTCGACGTCGGTCTCGATCGTGTTCTGGATCCCGGCGCAGGAGTACCGGACCCGGGCGCGAAGCGGGAACGCCGGGAGCGGGTCTCCGATCTTCGCCGGGTCGTCGACCCGGTACACGGGGTCCTCGACCGAGTCGCGGTGCCAGAACGGCGCGGTGAATGAGGCGTCGGGAGCCACCGAGACGCGGAAGAGCGCCCTTGCCGTCGCCCCCGCGGGAGCATCCCCGGGCGCCGCCGCGACCGTTTCGACCCGCCAGCCCGGCGGCGAGGCGATCTCCGCTCCGAGGATCTTCAGACCCTCCGAGGAGCGATTGGAGAGCGACACGGAGATGGAATAGGTGCCGCCGGGAACCGCGACGCGCGCGGTCTCGACCGCGAACCGGAATCCGGGGAAGGGCGATCCGGGCTCCTTCTCCGGCTCGACGCGCGCGAGGATCGCGAGGGAAAGCGAAAGATTCAGCGCCGCGCGCAGCTGATCGCGCTTGATCTCCAGGAGGAAACGCGCCTCCCGTCCGGCGGGAGGCGCGATCGCCGCCGCGTCGAGCTTCGCCAGAAGGGCCTCGACTTCCGAGAGCGCGCGGCCGACCGGTTCCGCGCAGCGGTCGGGCCGCGCCGCGTCGAACGCGGCAGCGGCCGCGCCGATCGCCCGCGAGAGGGAAACGAGACCCGGCCGCAGGAAAGGCGCCTTCGCCTCTTCCGGCCCCAGGCGGTCGGCGATGGCCGTCAGGCTCGTGTCGATGCCGTCGAAGAATCCCTTCTCGGCCGGAGCCCGGCCGTCGTGGTAGGGGAGCTCCACCCGCCCGGCCGTGTCCAGGACGGCGGCCGCCGGAGTGCCGTCGATCCGGCGGTAGTACACCGGACGGGAACCGGGGTCCGGATGGACCTGGCCCACCCCCTGGGTCCGCTGATGGGAGAGCCCCTGCCACGCGAGCTGCGCGTACGAGGCGCCGAGGAGCGGATCGTAGGCGCCGACGTCTTCCGTCACCGTCCAGTCTTCGTTGGCGCGGATGATCCCCACGTAGAGTTTTTTCGGCTTCCAGGGCGCGAGCCCTTCGCGGATCTGCTCGGGAAACTTCGAAGGATCGCCGGCTTCCTCGAACGCGCGTCGCGCGAGGATCGAGGAGGCCTCGTGGTGGGCGTGGCCGTCCCGGCGCGTCCCGGAGAATCGCGCGACGAGGACGTCCGGACGGAACCGGCGGATCACGCGGACCAGGTCGGCGACGACGGGGCCGCCGTCCGCTTCGGCGAAACGCCACTTCGAGAGCGCTTCCGCGAGCGTCTTCGAGAACCCGTAGTCGACCGCCCGCGTGAAGAACTGCGAAACGCCGTAGTAGCGGTCCGAAGCGAGGAGCTCTTCCGTGCGCGTCACGCCGAGGGCGTCGAACAGTTCCGGGCCGATCTTGTTCTGTCCCCCTTCGCCGCGCGTCAGCGTCACCAGGCCGACGCGAACTCCGCGCCCGCGGGCCAGGAGCGTGAGGAGGCCGCCGTCCTCGTCGTCCGGATGCGCGGTCACCTGGAGGAACGACGCCGTCGTCGAGGCTTCGAGGAGCGAGCGCTTGAGCGCGGCGGCGCCGTGGTCGGCCGGGGGATCGGGAGTCTGCGCGAAGAGCCTCGCGGAGGAGGCGAAGAAGAAGAAGAGGAGGAGAAACCCGAACGTCCGTTTCACGTAATATCCCCCCGGGCGAGGAAGCTATACGAAAGAGGATCGATAAGGAAATCGGCGGCGCGGCTCCCTCCGCGGCCGAATCTCCCGCGATGGCATCCGTTTCCGCGACCGCCCTGCCGGTTCCGACGGGATGGCGGAAGACCTTCCGCGCGTTCTCGTATCGAGACTACCGGATGCTGTGGTCCGGATCGTTCACGTCCTCGTGCGGGACCTGGATGCAGGAGGTCGCGCAGAACTGGCTGATCTTCGACATGACCGGTTCGGCCTTCTGGCTCGGTCTCGACGCGTTCCTCGGCGACGCGCCGTTCATCCTCTTCTCCCTCCTCGGCGGCGTCGTCGCCGACCGTTACGACCGGCGAAAGATCCTGCTCGGCTCCCAGGTCGTCCAGCTGACGAACGCGTTCGCGCTGGCGGCGCTCGTCTTCTCCGGGCGTGTGCACATCTGGCACATCCTCCTGCTCTCCTTCCTGACCGGCGTGGCGCAGTCGTTCGGCGGCCCGGCGTACCAGGCCCTCGTGCCGACCCTCGTCGAGAAGGAGGACGTTCCGAACGCCGTTTCCCTGCAATCCACGCAGTTCAACCTCGCTCGCGTCGTCGGGCCGCTGGTCGCGGCGGTCGCGTTCGCGAAGTTCGGGGCGGCGGCGTGCTTCGGGCTGAACGGCCTCTCGTTCTTCGTCGTGATCGCGGCGCTCCTCCTGATCCGCAACCGGTTCGTCCGCCGGGCGGGGGCGCATCCGCCGGTGATGCAGAGCCTGCGCGAGAGCCTCTCCTTCATCTCCCGGACCCCGGCGATGAAGGCGCTCATCCTGCTGGCGTTCGCGGGGAGCTTCTTCGCCTTCCCCCTGCTCACGTTCCTGCCGGTCTTCGCGAAAGACATCTTCGCCCGCGACGTCCGGGCGTACGGCCGGTTCCTCACGTTCTTCGGGATCGGGGCCGTGCTCGGAGCGGTGGCGGCCGCGCGCCTGGCCCACTCCTCCCGCAAGGGAGTCCGCGCCGTCGGGTCCCAGGTCGTCTTCGCGGCGATCATCGTGGCGTTCGCGCTGTCTCGGAACTTCGCGCTGTCGTGCGCCCTCCTGTTCCTCGGCGGGGCCGCGCTCTCGGTGGTGTTCACGATGCTGATGTCCCTCGTGCAGACGATCGTCAGCGACGACATGCGGGGACGGGTCGGGTCGGTCTACATGCTCGCGTTCCGCGGCGCGATCCCGCTCGGCAACGTCGTCGCGGGCGCGGTCGCCGCGCGGACGAGCGTCACCGCGGTGCTCGCCGTCAACGGGGTGCTCCTGGCGGCCGTCGGCGCGGCGGTCCTCGCCGTCCGCAAGGCCGACCTCGCCGCCGCGTGACCCGGTCTCCTGCTAGAATCCGCCCCCGATGAGCGAATCGGGCAACGACACGGCGGCCCCCGAGGCGTCCTCGACGCCGGTCCTCGAAGACGACCGCCGGCAGAAGGCGGCCGAGATCAACCGCAAGCGGACCGAGGCAGAGTGGCTTCGGAACAAGGAGCGGTGGATCGAGGAGAACTTCCCCGAGAAGCGCAAGACGCCGGCCGACTGACCCGTTCCGCTACCGTCGCCCGCGGATCCACTTCCGGATGGCCGCCGCCGAACGGGTGTTCAGGACGTCCCCGGCCTCGACCCATCCTTTCCGGGCCACCCGGACGCCGTGGCGGAAGTAGTCGAGTTCCGCGATCGAGTGGGCGTCCGGGTCGATCGCGAGCGGAATCCCGCGCGAGACGGCGTCCCGGTGGAACCGCCAGTCGAGATCGAGCCGGCGGGGCGACCCGTTGATCTCGACGGCGCACCCGGAGGCCGCGGCGGCGTCGAGAACGCGGGAGAGATCGACCGTGATCCCTTCCCGGCGGAGGAGGAGGCGGCCGGTCGGATGCCCGAGGATCGAGACTCTCGGGTTCTCGGCCGCGCGAACGAGCCTCCGCGTCTGCTCCTTCTCCGGAAGGTCGAACCGCGAGTGCACGGATGCGACGACGATGTCGAAACGCGCGAGGAAGTCGTCGCCGAAGTCGATCGCGCCGTCCGGCAGGATGTCGGCTTCCGTGCCCTTGAAGATGGCCATTCCCGGAAACCGTTGCTGGAGCCGGTCGATCTCGGCGTGCTGCGCCTCCACGCGCCGCTCGTCGAGCCCGTGGGCGTAGCCGGCGATCTTCGAGTGGTCCGTGATCGCCACGTATTCGAACCCGGCGGCGGCCGCGGCCGAAATCATCTGCTCGAGGGAATGGGCGCCGTCCGATTCGGTCGTGTGGACGTGGAAGAGGCCGCGCACGTCGGACTCCTCGATGAGCCGGGGGAGCGTTCCGGCGGCCGCGGCTTCGATCTCGCCCCGCGCTTCGCGGAGCTCGGGAGGCACGAAGCGCAGGCCGGCCGCGGCGTAGATCTCCTCCTCGGACGCGCCGGCGAGGTCGCGGCGCCGCGCGGTCGCGCGCCGAAGGACCTCCTCGGCATGCGCCGGCGTTCCGGTCTCCGCGAGGAGCGCCGGGCCGAAGCCGTCCGAAGCGCACGTTCGCACGACGCCGCGGATCCCCCCCAGGAATGTCGCGGAGACCCGGTCTCCCTCGCGGATCGCTTCTCCTTCCGAAGAGGACAGGGAGCCGAGGAGAGAGAAGACCTCGTCGGGAGCGTCGGTGGCCGCGACGATCGACGCCGTGTCCGCGGTCTCGCAGCCGCGCCGGACCTCGCCCGCGATTTCCGCCGCCGAAACGAGCCCCGAGTCGGCGAGGACCGACCGGAGCCGCGCCGCGAGCCCGGCCGCCTCGGAGTAGGGACGCCGCACGGCGGCCCGCCGCGCGAAGGCGACGCCGGCGAGGATCTTCTTCCGCGAGGCGGGGCCGAATCCCGGGACCGTCTCGAGCCGGCCGTCGCGGCAGGCGTCCTCGAGGTCGCCGAGGGACTCGATCCCGAGCTCGTTCCGGAGCGTCTCGACCTTCTTCGGCCCGAGCCCCGGTACCCGGAAAAGGGCGGAGAGCGAGGCGGGAAATCGCGATCTCAGCGCCTCGAGGTACGGGAGGCGGCCCGTCGTGACGAGGACCGCGATCTTCTCGAAGATCGCCGGTCCGATTCCCGGAATCTGCCGGAGGGAGCCGTCCGCGACCGCCTCCGCGAGATCGCCCCGGTACGTCGAAAGCGCCTTCGCGGCACGCGCGTAGGCGCGCGACTTGAACTCGTTCTCGCCGGCCAGCCGGAGGAGCTGGCCGATCTCGTCGAGGCGCGCCGCGACTTCGCCGGGCGTCAGGACGCCGCCCCGGGGGGGCGCTTGAGGCCCGATCCGGTCGCGATCACGGCCGTCGAGGGGCCCTCGGGCAGGGAGGCCCAGGCCGCGAACGCCAGCGCCGACGTCGGTTCGATCGGGAACCCGTCGCTCCATGCGCTCCGCCAGGCGCCGTCGATCGCGTCCTCCGATTCGACGAGCGCCTCGCCCCCGCTCTCCTCGATCGCCGCGATGACGTCGCCCGCCAGCGGAGGGTCCGCCACCGCGCAGCCGTCGGCGATCGTGGGGCCGCGGCCCGGCGAAGCGGGACGCGCGATCGGCGCGCAGCGTTCCGGCTGCACGGCGAAGAGCCGGGGGAGCCGGTCCAGCGCTCCCTCCCGGCGCATGAGCCGGAGTCCCTCCCACAGGCCGAGGAGGAGCGAGCCGTTCCCCACGGGGAGGACGACCCGCTCCGGAATCGGGGCTCGGGCCGCCCAGGCGGCGGCGAGTGTGGCGACCCCGCGGCGGAAGAGGGGATTCCGGACGTGGCTCGCGTCGTAGGCGGTCGAGTCGTCGGCGCACGCCCGGACCGCCGCCGCGCGGTCGGCGAACTTCTCGAGCCGCGCCCCGGTCGCGGCGATCAGCGCCTCCTTCCCGGGCGCGATCGCGGCGGCCACCCGGACGACGGCTTCGAGCCCGGCGCGCCGCGCGGCGGCGGCCACCGCGAGACCCGCGTTGCCGGACGAGTCGAGCGAGACGCGGCGGGCGCCGCGGCGGACCGCATCGGCGACGACCGCGACCGCGCCGCGATCCTTGAACGAGCCGGTCGGGAGCGCGAACTCCGCGACGACCGTCGTGTCGCGCCGGCGCGGGTGGGGAAGGAGAGTGACCTCGAAGACCGGAAACGCGGTCACGAGACGTGGGCGGCGACGATTTCGGCGTGATCGAAGGCGAACTCGAGCTTCGCGAGCTCGTGCGGCGCGAACCATCGCGCCTCGGCGGCATCGTCGCCCCCCTCCGCCTCGCCGCCGACCGCGCGGCAGCGATAGACGACGGAGACGGTGTGGCCCCGCGGGTCGCGGTCGGGACGCGAGTACACGCCCGCGAGCCCTTCCACCTCGACTTCCAGCCCGGTTTCCTCGCGCGTCTCGCGGACGCAGGCCGTTTCCGTCGTTTCTCCGGTCTCGACGAAGCCGCCCGGAAGGGCCCAGCGCCCTTCGAACGGAGGACGCCCGCGCCGCACGAGGAGGAGCCGGCCCTCGTCGTCGCGGGTGAGGGAATCGACGGTGAGCCGCGGCCCGTTCATCGCGCGAAAAATTCTCTCACGGTTTCCTCGGGGTCGGCCGCGACGAGCTCGGCGGGATCTTCGTCGTACCAGTCGCGCGGGAGATACCGGCGGTACGGGTCCTCCGTGAAACGGCGGCAGAGGAGCGCCACGACGCCTCGGTCCGTTTCCGAGCGGATCAGCCTCCCGGCGGCCTGGATCACCCGGGTCATGCCCGGATGGATGTAGGCGAATTCGAACCCGGACTCCTCCTGGTCGTCGAAGTAGCGCTTCAGGAGCTCCCGTTCGAAGGAGACCTGCGGGAGAGACGGGGAAACGATGAAGACGCCGGACAGCTTCTCGCCCGGATAATCCACGCCCTCGGCGTACATCCCGCCCGCGACGGCGAAGAACAGGAGGCCGTCGCGGGTCGGAGTTTCGAGGGCCCGGAGGATCTCCCGCTTCTCGAAATCCGTGAGCTTCTCGCGCTGCTCGATCACGCGGGCGCGCGTGGGCGGGAGGCGGGCGGCCACCTCGCGGAGGAAACGGTACGACGGGAAGAGCGCGAGGTCGTTGCCGGGGTGCGCGTCCGCCATCCGCGCGAGGATGCCGGCGATCTTGTCGTAGTTGCGCTCCCGCGACGCGTAGGTGGTGCGGACCGTCGGGATCAGCATCACCCGCCGGTTTTCGCGCGGAAAGGGCGGCGGGAGAGCGATCGCGTCCGTGCGCGCGGCGGGGAGTCCGGTGAGCCGGCGGATCACCTCGAACGGCTCGAGCGTGGCGGAGAGGAGCACCACCGACGCGGCGGCGTTCAACGTCGGCGCGAGCGCCCGCGCCGGATCGAGACAGACGAGGGACACCCGCCATCCGGAAGCGCCCCGTTCGACGACGCGCGCGAAATCGTGCTTCCCGGCGGCGAACCGGAGCACGAGCCCGAACCGGACGACCGAGAAATGGAGGGCGAGGACGGGATCTTCCTCCGATTCGTCGGAGGAATCGCGCTTCCACTCGAAGTACGCGACCATCGCGGCATCCCAGCGGACGAGAAAATCGTCGAAGTCGTCGAGGGAGAAATGAGCCTCTCCGACGGCTTCCTCCTCCGGGAGGTCGGCGCCCCAGGCGGCGAGCAGGCCGCGCAGCTCGTGCAAACCCTCTTCGAGGCCCCGCCAGACGTCTCCCGGCGAGAGGGCGGCGAGATTCTCGAGCGCGGCGACGGCCTCCTCGCGGAGTTCCGGAGACCAGATCTGGCGGGCGCGATCCGGGAGGTTGTGCGCCTCGTCGATGACCAGCACGCACTCGCGGAGCTCCTCCGGAGAAAAGGCGGCGAGCGCGGTGACCGGCTCGAAGACGTAGTTGTAGTCGCCGACGAAGACGTCCGTCCGCGAGGCGAGCTCGATCTCGACCTCGAACGGGCAGACGACGTCGGCGCGGGCCTCGGCGGAGACCGCGTCGGGCGAGAGGATCGGATAGCGGTCGAGCAGCCGGCGCAGGATGCCGGACCGTTCCATCTTCGCCGGGTAGTCGAACGCGAACGCGCAGTGCTCCTCGTGGCAGATCACGCGGTCGTTCGCGCACATCTTCTCCTTCGACCGCATCCAAAGCACGCGGAAGGCGTCCGGGTTCATCCGCGCGAGCGTCTCGACCACGAGGTTCTGCTGGAGGGTCTTGGCGGTGAGGAAGACGAGCCGCCGCCCGGCCCGGAGGGATTCCCCGAGGGCCGCGTGGAGGGCGGCCGCCGTCTTTCCCGACCCGGTCGGCGCCTGGGCGAGCAGGTGGCGGCCGGCGGAGACGGCGCCGTGGATCGCCTGCATGAGCTCGTCCTGGATCGGGCGCGGCACGTCGAACGGGAAGGGGAGAGCGTCCGCCAGCGCGGCCTTCCGTTCCCGCTCGCGGCGTTCCGACTCGATCCGGTCGAACCTGGCCTCGAGGAGCGCGAGGACCTCCGCTTCCGCGTCGGCCGTCCGAAACGCCGCGGTGCGCTTCTCTTCGAAGCGGCCGGCGCCGTCGATCAGGACGACCGCGGCCCGGGCGGACCCCAGCCCGGATCTCTCCCAGAGGAGGCAGTATGCCGAGAGCTGGCGGCGCGCGCGGCGTTCCCGCTCCGGCGGAAAGACGGCGCGCCCGTCGGGAGTGAAGGCGCAGGTCTTGTACTCCTCGACGAGCCAGGCGCCCGCCTCCGTCTCGACGGCTCCGTCGATGCGTCCGGACACGATCGCGCGGAAACGCGGAGTCGCGAATTCCGCCGACACGAAGACCTCGGAGCGGTACCCCGGAAAGCGATCGAATCGCGCGGCCTGCGTCCGCCGGTGCGCCTCTCCGCCGAGCGCGAGCCGCCGCCACGCCTGGCTCCGCTCGAAGCCGACCCGGTGGAAGACGTCGTCCTCTTCCACCAGTTCCCGGACGGAAATTTCCAGAACGCGGGTTTCCTCGTCGAAACGCAACACTCCATTTTACCCGCGGCGGGGCGCGGGAAGAATCCCGGGCCCGGGCGCGTTTTCACCGGCGAGGGGAAAATCGTGTATAATCCAATTTCGTCCGGTTTCGCCGTCGTCCGATGAAACAGAAGTTCCTCGCCCTCGCCGCCTCTCTGACCCTGTGCTCGGGCATCGCCGCCGCCGAAGCGCCGGGCGGCCTCCGGGCCGCCCTCGATCGCGCGGCCCGAAAGGCGCCGGCGGCGCCTCCGGGCGTCTCGATCGCGATCGCCGAGGAGTCCGGGGACGGCCCGATCCTCTTCGGCGTCAACGCCGGCGAGCCGCTGACGATCGCATCGGTGTCGAAGACCTTCTCGACGGCGGCGTCCCTGGCGAACCTCGGGAAGAACTACCAGTTCAAGACGGTCCTCTATCGCTCCGGCACGGTCGCCAACGGACTGCTCTCCGGCTCGCTCCTCGTCGTGGGCGGCGGAGATCCGAATCTCTCCGGGCGCTTCTACGACAACGACATCCACGCCGTCTTCGACCGTTGGGCCGACGGTCTCCGGGCGGCGGGGGTGACGCGGGTGTCGGGCGACCTGCTCCTGAACGCGACGTTCTTCGACGACGAGTACCGCAACCCCGGCTGGCCCTCGGGACAGGAAGCCCGCTGGTACGAGGCGCCGATTTCCGCCCTCTCCTTCAACGACAACTGCATCTCCGTTTCGGTGCGGCCAGGCACGAGGCCGGGGGCTCCCGCCTCGGTCCGCTTCCAGCCTCCGACCCGGTTCCTGCAGGCGGTTTCCTCGGCGCGGACCGTGGCGTCGCACCGGGGCGCCCGCGTGGCCGTCGCCCGGCGCGCGGGGAGCAACGTGGTCACGGTCGCGGGGACGGTGCCCTTCGCTTTCGGCGGCTGGTCGACCGTCATCGCGATCGACGATCCGCCCCGCTATTTCGGCACCGTGCTCAAGGAGCGGCTCGCCGAGGACGGGATCATCGTCGACGGGGACGTGCGTCTGAGCGCGGTGAAGCCGGACGCGACCTGGGCGACGGTCGCGACGACGTCCTCCGACATCCTCCCGTCGATCGCCGTCGCCAACAAGAGGAGCCAGAGCTTCTACGCGGAGCAGATCTTCAAGACGCTCGCCGCGGAGAAGGGACACGCCGGCTCCTGGGCCGAGGCGGTCCGGCTCGAGAAGGAATTCCTGAAATCCCTCGGGCTCGATCCGTCGCGCTACGACCTGCACGACGGAAGCGGGCTGAATCCGCAGAACCGCGTCGCGGCGCTCGACATCGTCCGCTTCCTGAAGGCGATGGCGGCTTCGCCGCTGGCCGACGACTGGGTCCCCACGCTCGCGATCTCCGGAGACGGAGCCGGCACTCTCCGCCACCGCTTCCGTGACCACTCGGTGCGCGGGCGGGTGTACGCGAAGACGGGGAGCCTCGACCACGTCAACTCGCTCGCCGGGTACGCGACGGCCGCCTCGGGCCGGAGCTACGTGTTCGCGATCGTCCTGAACGGCCGGCGGGTCAACGACGGGACCGGGCATGCCTACGAGGACCGGATCCTCCGCGCGCTGCTCGTGAACGGCTAACTCCCGCTTGGCCGCTCCCGCCCCGCTGGACCCGCGAAAGTCGCTCTTTCGCAAGGTCGAGAAAGCGATTCAGACGATCGAGAAGTCCGTCGACGTCGCATCGACCGTGGCTTCCGCGGCGGGGGCCGTGATCGAGAATTTCCAGGACGACCTCGGGGTTCGCGGAGGCCGCCTGTACGAGCGGCGGGACCACGGGTACGAGATCACGCGCACCTTCGGCGAGGTCAAGGCCGTGCCTTCCGGACTCTGCGTGCCGCTCGACTACGCGCCGATCGAGAAGGTGATCGACGAGGGAGTCGTCGTTCTCGACCTGAACGCCCCGGGCGTCGACCGCGCTTTCGAGGAGAAGATCGGCGCCGACCGCTTCGCCGCGATCGCGGTCGGCGACGACAAGTTCATCCTCTCCTTCTCGGTGGATCCCGTCGCGGCGGACGAAGACCTGCTCGTCTCGCTCGGGATCCTCCGGCACGCGGTCGATCAGAAGATCCGGCAGGAGAAGATGGAGACGCTCCTCGAGGAGGCGCGCCAGATCCAGGCGTCGATCCTTCCGAAGCGGTTGCCCCGGATCGGCGCCTTCGACATCTCCGCACGCTCTCAGCCCGCGGAAATC
>DASTIQ010000226.1 GCA_035717485.1 Thermoanaerobaculia bacterium
TTGCGCCTTCCGGGGAGGTATTAACGTTGGAGGGAGTCTTGTCCTCAAGACTCTGGCCCCGCGTGAAGGCGATCGACTTCGCATCTGGCGACCAGGCGAGTTCGCCGATATCGAAACCGTCGTCCTCTGTGTACAGCGTGATCTGGCGCGCCTTCCCGCCATGGGCTGGGTCTGCTACCCAGATGTTACTGCAGCCCTTCGCGTTGAATACCCACGCCACGGCTGCGCCCGTGGGCGCGGCCAGCATGTCCGACGCAAACGGCGCCTGCATCACATCGTCGAGCGTGTAAGTCGCTGGATGGGTTTGTGCGCCGGCCGGCGTTGCGGTCATCCCGAGCACCGCCATGCCGGCGACGGCCACCATTACTCTGCACGCTGATCGATTCAAGCTACCTCCGCGCCCTCTCCTCACCGGTTGTAACGGAGAGCCGACAATTCCACAAGTTCATTATTCTCACAATGATGTTGCTGTTTCCGCACGATTCTGCTGTTCGTTGGCAGGAGGTTTTAGGAGTGCTTTAGGAGGCTCCCTAGCTCGAAGATTTACGCGCCCTCGTAGAGTGTGCCCAGGCCGGGGCGACTCCTTTTCGACAAGGGAACTCGAAGCGATGATTCCGGCATGGGTCGGGTCAAGGTACTTTCCGGGCGCCCGGCAGTAACGACTTCTCTTTTGTATCCTCGATCAAGAGAGCTCTTTCGACGGATTCTCCGGGCGTAGTGGTCGTAGCAACATCGCAGCAGCCCCCTCCCCGATCCTTCGGTTCAGTTCGGCGGGCGTTCGGCGGCGCTCGGCGGAGAATTCCGCAGCACCCGACCGGTCACGGAAATGTGGAGATCGGGCGTTCTCAAGGGATTCTTCAGGCGGAAGATCCAGGTGACTTGGGCAGTCCGCGCTCCGGGATTCAGACGAGATTCGTCCCCGAGAGCGCGGGAAAAGTCGAATGCGGCGCCCGCTCCCCTGCTGCCGTTGTCGGAGTTCAGCACTTCCGGCGTGTTTTCCAGGTAGTGAGCGCCCGTCCCGCTTCCGAAAGCTCGGATGGTCACGCGGAGGGGCCCCCAGACGGGGCGAGAGGAGATATTCCGGAGATGCACGGGAAGGCGGAGCTCCATCTTCGACGCCTCGTAGGACGGAGTATCGAAGTCGAGAACCAATTCGTTGTCGAGAGTCACCTCCGTCAGACCGCCCGGCGGAGGAACGGGACGTGCCCCCAATCGGACGGGACAGGTCCAGATCTGAGAAAACCCATTGCGGTGGTCCGGCCAGAACGGATGAAAGTCGCCGCTCTTTTCCACCGCCATCTCGCAATAATCCCCGCCCGCCTCGAAACGTCCGGCGGGCGCGAAGAGAGTGACGCGGCGTCCGTCGAGACGGCTGCGCCAGGATGTCGGCAGGATGTCCAGCGTGCTCCTTTCGGGGAAGGAAGATTCCGACGAGAGCCTTCGTGAGGGAAGAAAGGACCGGCCGCCGTCCTTCGAGGCGGTGATGTAGGCGTCGTAGCCGGAGCCATCGGAGGTGTTTCGTGTGTCCAGCCACGACACCGCAACGACCCCGTCCGCGTTGACGGCAAGCGCGGGCTGGAACTGCCGGGAGCCGGGCGGACCGCCGTCATCGACGGTCAGGGGAGCCGACCAGTGGGCTCCCCGGTCGGAGGAGAACGTCAGGACGATTCGCGACCCGCCCGGAAGAGAATCCGTCCAGACGGCGTAGAGCCGATCGGCGAATTCCGACGATTCACGATCGACCGCGAAAACCGGATCGGTGTCCATCTCCCCCGAGTGCGGACTGCCGGGATCCACACGACGTTCTCCGATCTCCCGCGGGGCGCTGTAGACGCAGCCCCCGTCGGTCGAGACGGTGAAACGAATCGTCGAGGTAATGGCTCCGGTTGTCGGCGCGTTGAGCGGAAAATCGAAGAACGGAACGAACAGGGTGCCATCGGAAAGGATTACCGGGCGAGAGACGTTGATTCCCATCGTGTCCGGCCCGACGGCGGCATCGACGGGACCCGCGAAAGTCAGCCCTTCATCGTCGGAGGTGAAGAGGCCAATGCGGTAGGGAATTGAGTAGAGTGCCGCGACATAGATCCTTCCCGCGAACCGCGGCGAGGACCAGTCCACGGCGATCTTGTCGTGGTCATAATCAACCGAGGCCTCTCCGACATGCGAGGGCCCCGCCCAGGTCTCGCCCCCGTCGCGGGACCGATAGACGTCGAGAGTGCTGGCGTCCCGCGGCCCGCTCGAAAGAACCGAAAAATACGCCCAGTGATCGGGCCCGAACGCGACCTGGGGATCCGCGCCACCGAATTCCCGCTGCTCGAGGGTCTCGGTGTCGGTCCACGTGGCCCCCCCATCCGCCGAGGAATACACCTTGCACACCGAGCCGACGTTCCAGCGGCTGCCGGTGATCGCGGCCGCCAGCAGAGCGGAAGAATCCCGCGAACCGTCCGCCGAAATTTCGGAGTGGAAATACCGTCCGTCGCGGCTCGCCGGGCCTTCACATCCGACGATCAGCCGGTCCTCGAGCGTGCCCGAACTGGCGAACGCGCCGAACGACAGGATCAGCGGAATGACGAAAATCAATCGAAGGGGGAGTCGCGTGGTCAGCCTCCGGTCGGCGCCGTACCGCGATCACTCATCTTCGTCGTTCCAGAGCATACGCCACGTGCCGAAAACGGATTTCCCGGCCATTCTCGAATTCGCAAGCCGACGCGGCCTGCGAGCAAGCCAAGTCTTTCAGAATGCTGGTGGAGCTGAACGGGATCGAACCGTCGACCTCCTGAATGCCATTCAGGCGCTCTCCCAACTGAGCTACAGCCCCACGAAGAGAAGGGAAATCCTAGTCGACCGAGGGAGGCCCGTCAATCGGCCACGATCGGGGCCGCCGCGCCCCCTGCTCTTTCCCGGTTGCCTTCGATCCGCGAGATTCTCGCCCGATTAGACTGTCCTGAATGGTGTTGGCCGAGCCCAGAGGGAAAATGATTCGACTTCGCCTCGTTCTCTTCGCCCTTCTCGCGTCCGTTCTTCTCGCGGCGCGCGCGCTCGCGATCGCTCCCGATCTCGGGGAGATCGCGACGAAGATCGAGCGATTTCCGTCGGCTCGCGGGAACGCCTCCGAGAGCGTTCGATTGAAGGAACTCTTCGATCTGTTCTGGTCGGCGCGCATGCGGGAATTTCCCGAGGTCGCGGCGGCGATCGGATACCCCGGCGTCGACGAACTGCCGGATTTCTCTCCGGAGGCGCTGGCGTTCGGCCACCATCTCTCGCATCTGGAGCTCTCGGCCCTCGAGTCGGTCGACCGCTCCCGCCTGACTCCGGCCGAGCGGCTCAGCGCCGACCTCGCGCGTCGGCATCTCGAGCTCGAGATCGAAGGGGAGAGGTTCGGGAGCCTCGATCCCTGGCACAACGACGACTTGCTCGTCGACGGAATGAACGACCGGATTCTCGGGGGGCTCGGCCTCCTCGCCCCGGGGCCGCCGCGCACGGTGGCCGATTACGATCGCATCGTCGCGCGGATGCGGGAATTTCCGCGCATGGTCGATCAGGGAATCGCGCGCCTGGCGGCGGGTCTGAAGCTCGGGATCACGCCGCCCCGCGTCACGCTCGGTCGCGTCGCGGAACGGGCGCTCGGGGCGATCCCCGGAGATCCCGCGAAGAGCCCGATCCTCGAACCGTTTCGACGGATGCCCGACGCGATTCCCCCCGGCGAACGCGGGCGGCTGGTGAAGGAGGCCGGAGAAATCCTCGCCGGGGAGATCGTTCCGGCGCTCCGCCGGTATCGCGATTACCTCGACCGCACCTACGTGCCGGGCGCCCGCGAGACGCTCCCGATGAGCGCCATGCCCGACGGAAAGGCGTGGTACGAATGGCTGCTCCGGTACTACACGACGACCGATCTCGCTCCCGCGGAGATTCATCGCCTCGGTCTTTCCGAAGTCGCGAGGATCCGGAAGGAAATGGACGCCGTGATCGTCCAGACCGGGTTCCGGGGAGGGTTTCGCGAGTTTTCCGCGTTCCTCCGAACCGACCCGCGATTCTTCTTCGACAAGCCCGAGGACCTGGTCTCCGGCTATCGCGACATCGCCAAGCGCGTCGACCCAGAGCTCATCCGGCTCTTCCGGCGACTTCCGCGGCTTCCCTATGGAGTGCGGCCGATGGACGAGGCGGAAGGGAAGACCGCGCCCAGCGCCTACTACGAGAACGGGTCGCTCGCCGCGGGCAAGCCGGGATGGCTCCTCGTCAACACGACGTCCCTCTCCTCGCGCCCGAAATGGGAAATGGAAGCGCTGACGCTCCATGAGGCGGTCCCCGGACACCATCTCGCGTACTCCCTTGCCGAGGAGATCGGCGATCTTCCCGAGTGGCGGAAGTGGGAGGTGTATCCCGCGTTCTCGGAGGGCTGGGCGCTGTACGCCGAGGGGCTCGGCGAGGAGATCGGGATCTATCGGGAGCCGTATTCCCGGTTCGGACGCCTGAACCTCGAGATCTGGCGGGCGATCCGGCTGGTCGTCGACACGGGCCTTCAGACCATGGGTTGGACGCGGCAGCAGTCGATCGACTACTGCCGGGAGAATTCCGCCCGGAGCGAGCACGACATCGAGCAGGAAGTCGACCGCTACATCAGCCAGCCCGGCTCGGCGCCCGCGTACAAGATCGGCGAGCTCAAGATCCGGGAGCTGCGGGGATTCGCCGAGAGAGAGCTCGGGCCGGCTTTCGACGTCCGCGATTTCCACGACGAGATCCTCGGAACCGGGCAGCTGCCGATGGATCTCCTGCAGAAGAGGATCCAGGCGTGGGTTGCCGCGGCGAAAGGATCCGCCGCGAGCCGATAGGTCCGGAGCGAGAGGCGGGCCCGTTCAGGTCGAGCGACTCCGCGCGGCAGCCTTCTCGCACCGCTCCCTCAGGCGACGATCTCCGATTTTCGACGTCCAGAGCGCGAAGTCCCTTTTCGGCCCGCGCCAGCGCAGCTCGTCCACGTCCGAAAAGAGGGGCGCGTCGGTTCGCAGCGTCGCGAGATTCTTGAAGAGGAGCGCTGTCGCCCGCTTCGCGCCGAGGACCTCCGCCGGGAAATCCTCGATCGGACCGTAGCGGCGGATGAGTCTGGCCGCGCCGACGGCCCCGATTCCGCCGATCCCCGGATAGCCGTCGGCGGCGTCGCCGACGAGCGCGAGAAAGTCCGGAATGCGCTCCGGATCGACGCCGAATTTTTCCCGGACACCTTCCTCGTCGCGAATCTTCTTCGCCCGCCGGTCCATCTGGACGACGCGCTCGCCCCGGACGCACTGAGCGAGGTCCTTGTCGGGAGTCCAGATGCAGATTTTCTCGACTCGCGGATCTTCCGAGGCGAGACGCGCCGCGGACGCCAGCGCGTCGTCGGCCTCGAGCTCGACCATCGGCCACACGGCAACGCCCAGGGCCTGCAGCGCATCCTCCAGGGGCTGGAACTGCGCGGCGAGCGCCGGATCCAGGCCGTCGCCGGTCTTGTAACCCGCCCAGAGCGTGTTGCG
>DASTIQ010000227.1 GCA_035717485.1 Thermoanaerobaculia bacterium
TTCCTCCTCGACGGCCCGAAGAACGCGAAGCTGACGGTCGCGCTCGCTCACGGCGCGGGGGCGCCGATGGACTCGCCGTTCCTGAACGACGTCGCGAAGGGGATCGCCGACGGCGGCTATCGCGTCGCGCGATTCGAGTTCCCCTACATGCAGGCGCGGCGGTCGGGAGGGAAATCGGGAGCGCCCGACCGGGAGCCCGTGCTGCGGGAAGCGTGGCTCGAAGCGATCCGCGAGCTCGGCCCGGCGCGCCTCGTCATCGGCGGCAAGTCGCTGGGCGGGCGGATCGCGAGCCTCGTCGCCGACGCGGCGGGCGTCCGGGGACTGCTCTGTTTCGGTTATCCCTTCCACCCGCCCGGAAAGCCCGACCGGCTCCGGACGGCGCACCTCGCGGATCTCGCGACTCCCGCGCTGGTTCTGCAGGGAACGCGCGACCCGTTCGGCGCCCCCGAGGAGGTATCCGGATACCGCCTCTCGCGCGCGATTCGCGTCGTTTGGGTCCCGGACGGCGATCATTCGTTCAAGCCGCGCGCGAAGAGCGGCCGGACGGAGGCGGAAAACCGCGCATTGGCGATTGCGGAGGCGCGGGCGTTCCTGCGCGAACGCGCGGCGTAGCGGGGCGGCGTTGCGGCCGCGTGTTATCGTTCGCCTCGTCATGTCGGACGTCGTCGTGCGGAAATGCCCGCTTTGCGGCGGCGAAATGATCAAGTCCAACAAGAGCTGGCATCTCGTGTTCATGCCCCCGTGGACCGGCTTTCTCTCGATTTCCGGCGCGCGCAACCGGGCCTATCCCTGGGCCTGCATGGGATGCGGCGTCGTCCTGATGTATCTCGACAACCTCCCGGTGCTCGCGGCCGACTACCGCAAGAACCGGGAGACCGCGAAGCTCGGCCTCCCGATCAACGCCGTCGAGCCCTGAGCGCGAGCGCGGATGTGCCCCGAGGGCCAGCCCGGATGTCCCCTGACGGCGAGCGGCTCGACGACGAGCGATCCCCTCGCCCGATGAGCGCGGCCGCTCCCGGAATCCGATACCTCGACGGCATCCGGCTGCGGCGGGCGGTCGTCGCGGGCGCGAGGTTCGTGACCGAGCGCGCGGAGCCGCTCAACCGCATCAACGTCTATCCCGTCCCCGACGGAGACACGGGCACGAACCTCGCGATCACGTTGACCCGGATCGCGCAGCGCGCGGCATCGGGAACCGAGCGCGACGCGCACGCCGCCGCGGTGTCGATCGCCGACGAGGCGGTCGCCGGCGCGCGGGGGAATTCGGGCGCGATCCTCGCGCAGTTCCTGACGGGTTTTTCGGAAGCGGTCCCGCCGAAGGCCCGCATCGACACCGGAGAGTTCGGCCAGGCCGTCGTCCACGGTGCGGAATCGGCGCGTACCGCGATCCAGCGGCCGCAGGAAGGGACGATCCTGACGGTCCTCAAGGACTGGGCGCAGGCGGTCTCGGCGAGAGCCGCGCAGGTCCGGGACTTCGGGACGCTCCTGTCCGAGTCGCTCGGCGCCGCGCGCGATTCGCTCGCGCGCACGCCGGAACAGCTCGCGCTCCTGAAGAAATCCGGCGTCGTGGACGCCGGGGCACAGGGCTTCGTCTATCTGCTCGAGGGGATCGTCCGGTACGTGCGGGACGCGGCGCGGCGGGCGCTCCCGGCGCCTCCGGAGAACGTCGCCGCGGCGACGTTCGACCGCTCGCCCGAGTCGATCATGTTCCGTTTCTGCACCGAGGCGCTCCTCGAGGGGGTCTCGCTCGACCGCGACTCCCTGCGCCGCAAGCTCGCGCTGCTGGGCGATTCGCTCGTGATGGCGGGCGGGGCGTCGCGGATGCGCGTCCACGTGCACACGAACGAGCCCGAGATCGTCTTCGCCCAGCTCGCCGAGCTCGCCGCCGTCGCGCAGACGAAGGTCGAGGACATGCGGCAACAGCACGAGCAGCGCTTCGACAAGAACCGCGCTTCGCGCGTGGCGATCGTCACCGACTCCGCGTGCGACCTGCCGGATGCCCTCCTCGAAGAGCTGAACGTCCATTTCGTCCCGCTCCGGATCCATTTCGGAATGGAGAACGCGCTCGACCGGGTCACGATCAAGGCCTCGGAGTTCTACGCGCGCTTCGCCGTGGAGAAGGAGTATCCGAAGACGTCGCAACCTCCGGCCGCCGATTTCCGCCAGCTCTACGAGTCGCTCGCCCAGCACCACGGCGCGATCGTGTCGATCCACCTCTCCGGCGCGCTCTCGGGCACGTTCCAGGCCGCGGTCAACGCCTCGCGGGAAATTCCGGACACCGAGATCCTCGAAGTCGATTCGCGGAACGCGTCGATCGCGGAAGGGCTCGTCGTTCGCGCGGCGGCCGAGGCGATCCTTCAGGGAGCCTCCGCGGAGGAAGCCGCCCAGATCGCGCGCGACGCGGCAACCCGCGTCCGCCTCTTCGTCGCGGTGCCCACGATCGAGCACCTCGTCCGCGGCGGGCGGGTCTCGGCGGGGAAGGGAAGCTTCGCGCGCGCCCTCCACCTCCTTCCGGTCCTGACCGTCGGCCGGGATGGAAAGGCGACGTCCGCCGGGATGGGATTCGGCTACCGCCGCGCCGTCCGGAAGATGATGCGCCTCCTCTTCGCGGCGGCCGGGCGCTCCGGCGGGCAGCGCTTCGGCGTCGTGCACGCGGATGCGCTCGAGGAAGCGGAAGTGCTCGCGCGCGAGATCCGGGAGCGGTATCCGTCCTCGGACGTGATCGTGCTGGAGTGTTCCCCCGTGCTCGGCGCCCACGGCGGTCCGGGGGCGCTCGGGGTCGCCGTCCTCCCTTCGTAGAGGGGGGCGCGTCCGACCCGCGCCTGCAGTCAAGAAGGTCAAATGAGCAGGCGAGGCCGGGTGTTGACTCGAGGCTCCTGAACTCGCGACTCGTGACGCGTGACCCGCGACTCGTGACTCGCGACGGACGCCGAAAGGCGTCCCGACTCGCGACTACTCTTACAGCGGTCGCCGGACCGTCGGTATGGAATCGCTGAACGCGATTCCCCGGGCGAGTTCCGCGACGAACGCCTCCACGGACGGGAACCGGTTCGCCGGCTCCTTCTCGAGCGCGCGGTGGACCGCGGCGGACGCGGAAGGGGAGAGATGCGGAACGACCTCGTCGAGGGGCTCCGGCGGGGTCTGCGTGTGCGCGAGCGCGGCGGCCCCGAGATCGCCCTTGACGGCGAACGGAAGGGCGCCGGAGAGCATCTCGTAGGCGACGATCCCGAGGCTGTACTGGTCGGAGCGCGCGTCGGCGACCGCGCCCCGGAAGAGCTCGGGCGCCATGTAGGCGGCCGTTCCGAGGACCATCCCGGCGCGGGTGGGATGGAGCGGCGTCTCCGACGCCTCGTCGGTCAGCTTTTCGAGGCGGGCGACGCCGAAGTCGAGCACCTTCGCGGGCACCCGCGCCGCGCTCGAATCGCCGAGGACCATGATGTTGTCCGGTTTCAAGTCCCGGTGGACGACGCCGGCCGCGTGCGCCAGATCGATCGCCTGCGCGATCGGGGTGAGGATCGCGGCGACCCGCGCCGGCGCGAGCTTTCCCTCGCGCCGGATCAGCGCCGACACCGTGCTCCCCTCGATGTACTCCATCACGAGAAACGCGTTCCCGGAGGGGAGCACGCCGAAATCGAAGACGGTCACGATGGCGGGATGGACGAGCTGGGCGATGATCCGCGCTTCGCGCTCGAAGCGGGCGCGGATCTCGCGGTCCTGAAGGAGGTGCGCGAGGAGCACCTTGATCGCGACGGGGCGCGAGAGCCGCTTCTGCACGGCGAGATACACCGCGCCCATCCCGCCCTGTCCGAGGAGCTGTCGGAGCTCGTACTTGTCTTCGATCGCGTACGGCGTCGCGTCGTGGGCGAAGAGCGTCGCGTCGTCGCGAGGGCAGGTCTCGGCGTCGGCCGGGTAGCAGCGGCGGCAGACCGGGCACACGCGCGCGCCCGGCTCCCCCGGGACCGTTCCGGCGGAGGGGGCCGGCGTGGCGAGGAGCGGGGACGCGTTCTTCAGCGCCGTGTAGTCCTGCGCGAGCGCGAGCTGCCCGGCGAGGGAATGGAGGAGCTCGCGTTCCTCCGCGCCGTACGGCTCTTCGGAGAGGCGCGGCGACAGGAGCAGGAATCCGGCGAGGCGTCCCGAGGCGGGAAGCGGAACGAGCAGCTCGGCGCCCGTGGCCCCGATCCATTCGCGTTCCGCCCCCGCGAGGCGACGGAGGAAGACTTCGCCGGTCCTCGTCTCGAGGTC